>CAMAPG010000022.1 GCA_945859965.1 Opitutus sp. GAS368
CACGCGAGGCGGGCTAGAATTCTGCGAACCGACCGGCGAAACCCCGGTCGGTAGAGGAGCATTAACGAAACTCATCCGGCCACTTACATCAGTCACGACCATGAAAGCATCCACTCCCCCTACCCGCAAAGAAATGATCCGCCTGCTCAACGAGGATCTCGCGCGCGAGTATCAGGCCATCATCGCCTACATCGTTTACAGCCAGACGATGAAGGGCGCCAAATACCAGCACATCGCGAAGGAACTGGAAAAGCACGCGGGCGAAGAGCTCGATCATGCGATCAAGATCGCGAAGCAGATCGACTATTTCAACGGCACGCCGATCACAAAACCCAAGGAAGTAAAATTTTCCGACAACCCCGACGACCTGCTGCGTTTCGATCTCGAAAACGAGCGGGTGACGATCCTCGCCTACCGCGAGCGGATCCGCCAGGCCGAGGCGATGGGTGAATTTGCGCTGAGCGAAACGCTCCGCGAAATCATCGTCCAGGAGCAGGAACATCTCACCGACCTCGCCGAAGCGCTGGGCATCGATAATCCCAAGCTCACCGATAAAAAATAAGCGGGCTGCGGCCCGGGAGCTGTTTGGGGATTCGTCTCTCCGAGTAGCGAAAGCCGTGAGGCTTTCGTCCGTACCCGAAACGCTCATCCCCCTTCGCCAAGCCTTCCGCCGTCGCTCAAAGCGCTATGGCGGACAAGTCGGAGGACAGGCGCGTTTCGCTACGAGAATCTAAAGCAACCGGCATTTCCCAAACAGCTCCTAGCGCCGCCGGCGCTCAGGCTTTGGCCAGACAGCAGTGCTTGTATTTTTTCCCGCTGCCGCACGGGCAGGGTTCGTTGCGGCCGATTTTCGGCTGGCTCGACTTGAGCGGCGCCGGCCCGGAGCGAATCGGGCGGCTGAAAAGCCAATCGCCTTTCACGCGGAGAAATTCTGATTTCTCGTGGAGCACGTGCTCCGCGCCTTCCTCCACCGAGTACGCCGAAAAATCCACATAGGCGACGTCCGGCTTGGGTCCGGCTTCGTGGGAATGCACCACCAGGCGCGTCCAATTCATGGGCGCCAGATCGCTTTCCTCCTGGTACGGCAACGCAGACGTCGGCAGGTACGTCCGGTGCAGGTGTTGGTAATCGTGCACAACATGCGCCGTAAACCGCGACCGCATCAACTCCTCGGCCGTCGTGGCTTTTCTCTCCTGCTTGAGAATCGGCTCACAGCACTGGCCAAAGGTTTTCCCGCTGCCGCACGGGCAGGGCGAAGTGGATTGCACGACTGAAGGAGCGGAGGCCGGGGTGGTCATGCCCCAATTAAGGGGCCGGGGCGGCGGGTGTCAAAGGAGGGCGCAGGCCAAAAGTCGGAATTGCCACGGCTACTCTTAAAATCGCGCTAGAAATTATAATCGTCGATGTTCGCCTTGGTGAAAATGAGGGGCACACCCAGCAGCACTTCGCGATTCACGATCGCCTTCGTCCCCAGCTTTCCCGCCGCCAGTTCCCTGGATCCGGAGGTGATTTCTTTCCGCACCAGCTGCACCGCCGCCTGCACCGTCAGGTAGCCCAAATCCTCGGGACTCCACAGGACGACCTCGGGCACCACGCCCGATTTGACATAGGGGCTCATTGACCGGGGAGTCGAAAGGCCCGTGAGAAAGATCCTCCCGCCCACCCCGGCCTTCATGAGCCCCTCGGCCGCCCCCGGGAGCGCCACGGAGGTGATGGCGACGATGGCTTGGAGATTGGGATACGCCTTCAGCGAATCGATCGCCACTTGGGTGGCCAGCGCCTGGTCCTCATCCGTGACTTTCGCCGTGGGCGAAAGGTTCTCCATCTTCGGAAAATGCTGGCGGCGGTATTTCTCCATCTCCTCCATCCAGTTGTTCTGGTTGGCCGCCGTGAGGGAGCCGGTGAGGATGATGTAACGCGCCTCGGGGCCGACGTTCCGCGCCACCGAATCAATCATCGCCTTGCCGATGGCCGCGGTCGTCGCCTGGTTGACGAACAGTTCACGGGCGGCGGGCTGCGCATCAGAATCGTAGGTGACCACCTTGATGCCACGGGCGCGGGCCTTGCGCAGTGCCGGGGCGATCGCATCGGCATCGTTGGGGGCGATGCAGATCGCATCGAACCGCCGTGCAATCCAAGTCTCGACCAGCGCGCTCTGCTTCGCGACGTCGTTCGTCACCGGTCCGTCGAAAACGACCTCGACTCCCAGCTCCACGCCGGCCGCCTTGGCCCCGCGCTCCACGGCATTGAAATATTCGATGCCGGTGATCTTGGGCATCACGCCGATCTTGATCGCGCCGGAAAGCGAGAGCACCGGAAGGCTTAACAGGAGGGGGAGGATTTTGAGGTTCATGGTAAGGGGAAGGGTCAGGGTCAGGCGCGGCGGTGCTGGAGCGCCCAGCGTTCGTTGAAAATGGCCACGATCACCAAAAGAATCCCGACCAAGATGTTCTGATCCTGCTGTGAAACCGAGGTGACATCGAGCCCATACCGGAGCAGCCCGAGCAACAACAGTCCCAGGAATGTCCCTGGAACTGAACCTGCGCCTCCGGTAATGCGCGTGCCGCCGATCACGACGACCGCGATGACATCGAGTTCGAGTCCCAAGGCGGCTCCCGGATGAGCCGTCGCGAAACGCGCCGTCCATAAAATCGCCCCCAGTCCGCAGGCCAGTCCGGCCAGTCCGTAAATCGCCAACTCCGTCCGCATCGCGCTGATTCCAGCGTAGCGTGCCGCCGTCGGATTTTCCCCTAGCTGCCGCGCCCGGCGTCCGAGTGCGTGCCGGTGAAATAGCGCCGTCCCGGCGGCGACCGCGCCCAGCAAAATCAAAACCCCCCACGGAATTTCCCAGCCGCCGGAAATACGCCACGCCCCGATGGAGCCCCAGTCGGTGAAAACGTCCGGCCAGGCGCCGACCGGCTGCGCTCCCGAGAGGCCGTAGGCCAGCCCCCGGAAGAGCGCCAGGGTCGCCAGCGTCACGACCAGGGGTGGCAGCCGCAGCGCGCGAATCATGGCGGCATTGAACAATCCCCCCGCCCAGCCGGTGAGCAGCGATCCGGCCATGACCACGGGCAGCGGCCACCCCGCCGCATGCAACCGGCCCGAGACCATCATCGCGAGCGCCAGCAGGGAACCAACGGAAAGATCAATGCCCCCCGAGGCGATGATGAACGTCATCGGAATGGCCACGAGTCCGGTCTCGACCCAATGCCGGCTCCGGTCGGCCAAGCTCAGGGGGTCGAGAAACCCCGGGACCGACAGGCTGAAGGCCGCGCCGATCGCGATGATGACCAGTGCCAGCACCGCCTCCCGTTGGAAAAATTCGGCCCGGGTTTTCATCGCGTTTCGTTTCCCATCCGGTGCCGGATCCACCGGTCGAGCGCGGCCGCGGCCAGAATCAGCAGACCGACAAAGACTCCCTGCCAGTAGCTGCTGATGCGAAGCAGGATCAGGGCGTTGTAAACGACCGCGACAAGGATCGAGCCCGCGACGACCCCCAGCGCACGGCCCCGGCCTCCGGTCACGGCGCAGCCTCCGATCACGGCGGCGGCGATTACCTGCAGCTCAAATCCCACCCCGGTGTTGGATTGAATTTTTCCGTAATAGGCGCCCCACAGCACCGCGGTCAGGCCGACCATTCCTCCGCAAACCGCAAAGGCCTGCAGTCGCGTGCGCGCGAGTCCGATCCCGGAATACACGGCCGCCTTTTCCGATCCTCCCACCGCGTAAAGTCGACGGCCCCACAAGGTCCGGTTGAGAAACCACGCATTGCCCGCATGCACGAGTGCCGCGATCCACACGACTTTGGGGGCGCCGAGGAGGGTCCCTTCCGTCAGGGCGCGAAACGCCGGTGAAAATCCACCCACTTCATAGCCGCCGGTGAACCGCAGCATCAGGCCGCGAAACACATAGATTCCCGCCAGCGTCACCACGATCGGATGAATCCGCCCCCAGAAGGCGGCGGTCGCATTGCCGGCCCCCAGTGCCGCCCCCAGGACAACCCCCAGTCCCACCGCCAGCCCGGGAGAAAGTCCCCGCACGGCGGCCGTGCCCGCCAGTGCTCCCGTCAGCCCCAGCATCGATCCGATGGAAATATCGATGCCGCCCACAATGAGGACGTGCGCCATGCCAGCCGCCGCGATGGACACCAGTGACGCCGCCGCGAGGACCCCCAGCAGGTTTTCGACCGAGGCAAAATCGCGTCCGCATAGGACCGTGAGTGCCGCAACCAGCAGGATCAGCGCACCAAATGTGCTGAGCTCGCGGCCCGCCGCGGCCAGACGCTTGTTGCCGGGGCGCTGGAGTTCGCCGCCGCCCGGGATGTTTTTCGCTTCCGGCAGCGCGGCGTTCATCACCCCCGTCTCACTGGCCTCCTCCCGGCGGAAACTTCCCGCGATCCGCCCGCTGCAAAGCACGTCCACGCGATCACCAAGCTGCAGCACTTCGCTCAGATCGGAGGAAATCACGAGCACGGCCTTGCCGCGCGCCGCCAGTTCACGGATCTCCGCGTGAACCTCCGCTTTCGCCCCCACATCGATTCCGCGCGTCGGTTCGTCCAGGATCAGCACCGCCGGGTCGGTCGCCAGCCAGCGGCCGAGAATGAGTTTCTGCTGGTTGCCGCCCGAGAGCGTCACGATCGGCTGGTCGATGTCGGCATAACGCGTGTGCAGGCGCCGGGCAATGTCCTCAGCCAGGCGGCGCTCGCGCCGCACCGGGAAAAATCCCGCCCGGCTGAATCGGTGGAGCCACGGCACCGTGATGTTCTCGCGACAGGCATGCGTCGGAAATATCCCTTCGCTGCGCCGGTCCTCCGGCACGAGCACGACCCCCGCCCTCAGGGCTTCGGCCGGTCCTGCCGGGACAAAGGCCTTTCCTCGCAGCACCCGGCGACCGCGCGCGGGCCGCAAGCCGACCACCGCCTGCGCCAAGTCGGAGCGGCCTGCCCCGACCAGGCCGTAAAGCCCGACGATTTCCCCGGCGCGCAGCTCCAGCGAGACCTGCTCAAAGCGTCCGCCGGCATCTGAAAAATCCTCCAGCCGCAGGATCGTTTCGCCCGCCTGCGGCCTCACCGCCGCCACCGGCTCCCCCATGTCGCGTCCCACCATCTCGCGCACCAACCGGGACCGGTCAAACTCGCCGCGCACCCCCGTTGCCGCCACCCGCCCGTCGCGCATCACCGTCACGCGATCGGCCAGTCGCAGCACTTCATCGAGCCGATGGCTCACCAGGACGATCGCCGTCCCGGCCGCCCTCAGGCGCAACAGGTGGGCAAAGAGCTCCTCGGATTCGCGCACGGAAAGCGCGGCCGTGGGCTCGTCCAAAAAAAGCAGGCGGGACTGTTGCGCCACACACGCGGCGATCTCCGCCAGCATCCGCTGGCCGACGGAGAGGCTCATGGCGGATGCCTCCGCGGGAAATTCGAGACCGAACGCCCGCAGGGCTTTTTGTCCAGAGGCGTTCATTTCCCGCCAGTCGAGCCACGCCGGATTTCCGGGACTGTTCCCCGAGGCATGCATCAGGTTCTCCGCGAGGGACAGGTCCGGAAAAAATTCCGCCTCCTGCTGCACGGCCCTGATGCCCAACCCGCGGGCCGGGCCGATCCCGTTGATTCCAACCAGTTTTCCGTCCCAGAGAAATTTCCCTTCGTCGGGGGCCACAATCCCCGTGCAACACCGGATGAGCGTGCTCTTCCCGGCTCCGTTCTCCCCCACCAGCCCGTGGATCTCGCCGGCGCGGAACTCCAGTGAAACCGTGTCCAGCGCCTGCGCGCCGCCAAAAGCCTTGGAGAGGCCGCGAATTTCAAGCAGGGGTATGCTAGCCATGGGCCGGATTTGCTCGGATTTCACATCACGTGGTTCGAACACCACGAAAGTCAGGGGAGAATACGGAAGGCCCAGTCGAGGGAAAGCCCGCATTCCGGTGCGCGGCAAGCCGCCGGAAAATGTTGGCGGATCATGAACCCGAGTTGCTGGTGGCTTTATTCACCGCGAAGAATGCCCCTGCCGAAGTGCAATTGCTCTCTGAGCACACCCACAGCCCCGACAACACCACGGCTTATCTCTCGCTAAAAAATACCGGCGGGAAAACCAGCATGCTTTCACTCTGGTTACATCGCAGTTCGGATGGCTGGCGTCTGATGGTGCCCGCCCACGCCGTCGAAAAGATCGGCTAGGACCTGGCCGGTATCGCCTCGGCGCCGGTCCAGGGCGTCGCGCCTCCCCAGCTTCCGGAGTCGGGCAGATAGAAAACTCCCAGGCCCATGCTGCCGGGGCCAGCCAGCTCTGGCTTGCGTCCGGGCCGAAAACAAAATGCGGTGGGAGCTCCAAAATGAAAACCCCCAACCAATCTCTCACGTGGGTGCTCGGCGGTGCCGGGCATCTTGGTTCAGGCATCCTCAAAGCTTCGGTCGCGGCCGGCGGCCGGGCCATTTGCTTCGACTTGGAGGATCGCGCCGCCGAGGCGGTGAAGCGCATGGGTCTCGGTGATTCGGTCATTCCCGTTTCCCTCGATGTCGGAAATCTCGCCGCCGTCCCCGCCGTGCTGGCGCAGGCCTGGGAAAAACACGGTCCTGCTTCCGGGCTCGTCATGCTCCCGGCAAAATCGTCCCGGGGCAAATCCTGGGACGCGATCACTCCGGAGGAATACGCCGCGACGAATCACATCAACCTGAGCGCCGCCCATGTGGTCGTGTGCGCGGCGGGAAAACGGATGATGGAACAGAAAAAGGGCAGCATCGTCCTCTTCTCGAGCATGTACGGGATGGTCGCACCCACCCCGTCCGTGTACGACGGCGTCCCCATGTCGGTCAATCCGCCCGACTACGGCGCCAGCAAAGCCGGCGTCATCCAACTCGCCCGCTATTTCAGCGCGGTCATGGGCCGTTCGGGTGTGCGGGTCAACGCCGTGTCCCCGGGCCCTTTTCCTAATCCGAAGGTGCAGGAATCCTCCGCGGAATTCATCCGCCGGCTTGGTGAAAAAACCCACCTCGGCCGGATCGGCCAGCCGCATGAAATGATCGGGCCCGTGATGTTCCTGTTGTCCGACGGAGCCTCGTTTGTCACCGGCCAGAACCTCGCCGTGGACGGCGGTTGGACGAGCTGGTGAGCCTTGGGCGGGAACGCTCAACACCCAACGCTTAACGTCCAACGCTCAAGTGATCGGACCTCCCGCACTTGAGCGTTAAGCTTTAAAAGTTAAGCGTTGAACGTTCTGCAGCGGAACCGGCGGTCATCCTCCTTCGCCAAGCCTACGGAGGACAGGTGGACCGCCGCTACAGCTAAGCCAGCGCCTCGCGCACCAAGGAGGCGATGGCCGGGGGCAGCTCGAGTGCGAGTGCCAGTTCCTGCGCGCGAGGGCTCATTTTCCGCCAGGTCTTGCGCAGGATGTCGATGAATTTTTCCCGCGGGTAATCCGCATGCTGCGCGGCAAAGCCCGCAATTTCGTTTTCGAGGAAAACGAGGCAGGCCGCATCTTCGAGCGCCTGCGTGCCGGGATTTTTTTTGAGCCCGGTCTTGGACACCCAGGTCGCCACCTCGGCCGCCTCCTCCGCGGAAATCCCCGCCTGCACCAGGAGTTCGCGCGCGCGCTCCGCCTGCTTGGTGTAAAGCGAGCGCCGCCATGCCAGGTAACCGGGCCGGTCCATCGGAAACGACGCGCGCGGGACCGACCAGCGCTCGAGGTGCTGGCAGCGCGCGGCGAGGCGCAACAGCGCGGGTGCGTCGGCCGCTACCTGCGCCACCCAGTTTTCCATGCGGTCGGCATAGACCAGCTCGGCGGCGCGTCCGTCCGGCGCACGATGGGGATCTGCCTGGTGCGCCTGGTCGATCAACGCGCGGGCACGGGCATGGGAGTCCATGCCTGCGAGGCAAAGGGATCGCACCCCGAACGGCAAGTTTCGCCTCAGGGCCGTCCGATCGTTCTCTTTCTCCCTGCCGAACCGAGAACGAGAAAGATTACGAGGAACGAGAACGATTGATCCTCCTGTCCGCAAATCGGGCACGGTGGAAATCCGCCCCTCGCCGGGCCGCCTACTTGGACCCGGGCGCGTCCTGCAAACTGCGGATGAAGGCCTCCGATTCGCGGATCGAGATCTCCATGTCGGCGACGAGGCGCGAAATATCGGCTTCGAGCGTCCGGCTGGTGGTATCGAGCGAGGCCAGGGCGCGGGCGTTCAGATTGTGCTTCAGGAACAGGACCTGGTCGCGAAACGTGGCGAGCACTGGTTCCATGCGGGCGGCCGCGCGGCGCATGACCCGCATGAGGTCCTCATAACGGCGGCGGGTGGCGTCCAGCTGGCGCTGGCTTTCGGCGCGCAGCGAGGGATTCGTATACTGGCCGAGCTCCTGTTTCCATTCCCGGAACAACTCGTCCGCCACGTCCCCGACCGCGGCGATGCGCTCATGGACCTCCTCCGCGCGGGTTTCGCTGCGGGCGAACTCGCGGTTCATTTCGGCGTATTTGCGCTGCAGTTCCCCTCCTTCGACCTTGGTCACGGCCAGGAATTTCTCGAGCGCACTGGCAAACTGCTCCTTGGCTTCCGCCTGGGCCTCGCGGGTTTTTTCCACCCGCTCGACCAGCAACTGGCGCTTGGCGTAGCCGAATTTCTCCAGCGTGTCGTAGTAGACCGACGAGCAGCCGGAGAAGATTCCAAGCACGACCCAGGAAACCAGCAGGGCGGACGGCAAGCGCATGGGAAGGAGACCCCGGTCCGGCCCCACGGTTCGTTTCTTCGTCGAACTTTATCCCACACCCGGCCCTTGCCCACGTACCGCCCCGCCAGCAAGGCCGGCCCGGAATGTTCGATTGCCGGGCGGCCGGTCCTTGCTAGGCTCGTTCCCGGCCACCCCGCCGTGAACTCCCCCACCGATTGCTGCCATTGTGGCGTTTGCTGTTTTTCGGAATTACCCACCTACGTCCGTGTCTATGGGGGCGACTGGCACCGGCTCGGCCCGGCGGCGGAACAGGTGGCGCATTTCATCGGCAATCGTGCCTACATGAAAATGCGGGAAGGACACTGCGCGGCCCTCGAACAGCGCCGCGGCCCGGGCGGCACCCCGGAATTCTTCTGCACGGTCTACGCCGAACGGCCCGAAATCTGCCGCGCCCTCGCGCGCGGCAGCCCGGAGTGCGAGGGGGAACTCGCGCGCAAGTCGGCGCCACGCCCCCTGACCGCCTGATCCGCAGGGACTCCTTCTTCCTCCCCGCCGCTCACTTCTCCATCACCAGTTCCGCGAGGTAGATCGCGGTGATGGGTTTCCCATCGGTCCCTTTTTCGTGGGTTGAATACCAGGACACCAGCCCCCGGCCATCGTCGAGCTCCACAAATCCAGGGTACGAATTGTCCCCCGCGCTGGGGAGTTCGGCAAAAGGCGTTAGTTTGGCCCCGTCCAGCCAGAGCAAGGTTGTGCGGGGGCCGTCCGGGGTCGTCCGGCGGCCGCCCAGAACCAGCCGGCCGCCCCAGCTGGCCAGCATCGGACCGCCGATCGAACCTTCCAATTTCTGACGATTCCATTCGCGATAGGGCGGTCGGGAGGTCGCCAGAACGCTGTAGTCCACGCCGCTGCGAATGACCGAGGTCAACCGGCCGTCAGGCTCGAAACGAAACGCCGTCTCGCTCGCAAACGTGTGGTTGAACAGCGAGACGAAACGCCAGCGGAGACCGTCGTCGCTTTCGAGCAGCGCCGATTCCAAGGTCGTGCGGTCCTCGCCAGGTCCCGGTGGCGGCTGATGTTCGCGCCAGCGGCGGCCGCAAAGATACGCCTTCCCGCCGTGGGAAGCGACCCGCCAGATGTAATGGCCATAGGTGCCCTCGAGGGCCCGCGGCTCCGCCCAGGTCGCACCGTCCGTCGTCCAGGTCGCATATCCCAGATGGGCATTCCAATCGGTGTAGTTCTTGCCCTCCTTGCCCACGTGCGCCGTCCCCGAATAGACGAAGAGCTTGCCGTTAAAAATGAGGAAATGCGGATCGCGGGTGTCGCGCTCGGCGACGGAAAACCGATGTTCCTGCCGCCAGCTCTGGCCGTCAGCGCTGGACAGGATGATCACCGAACCGGCGGCGTTGACCTGGTGGCCGACGGGGCTGCTGCGAAAGGTGAGCCAGATCCGGTCGCGCCAGCGGATGAGGTCGGTAAACGCGTTGTGCTCCCCATTGTGGAATGCGCGTCGCACGTTTTCGATCCGCACCGTCGGCCGGTCGCCGGCTGAAGCAGGTGGGAGCCATCCCACGGCGAGCACGGTCATGAGGAGCAGGGGGAGCTTGTGGCGGCACGCGTTGAAGCAGGAGGTTTTCATCGGATTTGCGATTTCCGCAGCCGGGGGTGGCAGGGGTAATTGTCCGGCAGTCTTTCTGAAATCGGGTGCGATGGCCATTTATTTGGCGCAGCAGTAGTATCCTAATTTCGGCAGAACGCATGCGTGGTAGGGCGCGGACTCCGTTCCGCGCCGGGCCAAAGGACGTTCCCGGCGGTGAACGGAGTCACCGACCGCATCAGGACACTACCGGCGCGGCCTGTCGCTCAATACACCTGCTCGTCCAGCAGCGCGAACAATTCGGCTTCGCTGATCCGGCGCTGCTGCATGCTGTCCCGCTCGCGCAGGGTGAAGGTGCCGTCCTTCTCGATCGTCTCGAAGTCGATCGTCACACACCAGGGCGTGCCGATCTCGTCCTGCCGGCGGTAACGGCGGCCCACCGCGCCTGATTCGTCGTAGAACACGGCGTACTTGCGCTTCAGTTTGGCGTAAAGTTTTTCAGCCACCGCCACGAGTTCGGGCTTGTTCTTTAGCAGCGGCAGCACCGCCACCTTGACGGGGGCGATGCGCGGGCTGAGCCGGAGAACGGTGCGTTTCTCGACGTTCCCCTTTTCATCCTTCACTTCTTCCTCCGCATAACCGGCGCAGAGCACGGCGAGGAAAATGCGGTCAACGCCCACTGCGGGCTCGATCACGTGCGGCACGAATTTCTTCTTCGTGGCCTCGTCGAAATACTCCATCGGCTTGCCGCTGGCGGTGGCGTGCTGGTTGAGATCGTAATTGCCGCGCGCGGCGATGCCCCAGAGTTCCTGCACGCCGAAGGGGTACTGGAACATGATGTCCGTCGTGCCCTTCGAGTAGAACGCGAGCTTCTCCTTCGGGTGGTTGTACTCGCTGAGGTGCGAATCGGGCAGGCCGATGCTGCGGAGCCAGCCCTTGCACCAGTCGATCCAGGCGCGGTGCTCCTTCGCCCAGTCGGCGTCCTCGGAGATGAAATATTCCATTTCCATCTGCTCGAACTCGCGGGAGCGGAAGATGAAGTTGCGCGGAGTGATTTCGTTGCGGAACGATTTGCCGATCTGGGCGATGCCGAAGGGCAGCTTCACCCGGCCCGTGTCGACCACGCTCTTGAAATCCACGAACATGCCCTGAGCCGTCTCGGGCCGCAGGTAGGCCACGCTGCTGGCGTCGGTCATCGCGCCGACATTCGTCTGGAACATCATGTTGAACGAACGCGGCGGCGTGAGGCTGCCCGGTTCGCCGGTCGCGGGTGAAGGGATGAGTGCGATTTCGTCCGGCTGCGCCTCGGTCATGTCCTTCGCCGCCACCGGCGCGAGCTGGCCCTGGATCGCCTTCTTGCGCTTGAAGGACTCGGCCTTCTCCTGGAGCTCCGCGGCCGTGCGCTCGGTTTCGAGCGCGCTCACATAGCCGACGGTTTTGCCTTCGACGATGACCGCGGCAAAAAACAACTGGTCGGCCCGGTAACGCTGCTTGCTCACCTTGCAGTCGACCAGCGGGTCGGTGAAGCCGGCGACGTGGCCGGAGGCTTCCCAGACTTTTGGGTGCATGATGATCGACGTTTCGATGCCGACGACGTCGTCGCGGCGGCGCACCATGTCGTTCCACCAGCAATCGCGGATGTTCTTCTTCAGCTCCGCGCCGAGGGGACCGTAATCGAAGAAGCCGTTGAAACCGCCGTAGATCTCGGACGACGGAAATACAAACCCGCGGCGCTTCGCGAGCGCGACAAGGTTGTCCATGGAAACGGCAGCGGCAGCAGGAGAGGCGGACATAGCCCGTCAGACATAGCCACCGGGGCCGCATGCGGTCAATTCCGGGGTTTTTGCCGCGCCAAAGGATTGCCACCGCTGGAAAAATCCCTGATATGCTCGGCCCGTGACGTAGGCATCTGGCCGGCGTCACGCCTTACCCCCATGAAAATCCCCCGCATGTTGATGATGCTGTGCGCACTGCTGTGCGTGCCTCTCGCCGCCAAGCAAACTCCTGCCAAAGGCAAAGCCGGGCAGTCAAAACTCCCACCGGAGTTCCAATACGACACCCCGCCCCATCCCCTCAAAGTCGTGAAACCGGTCTATCCGTATGGGCTGCTTCATGATGGCATCAAAGGTTCCGCCAAGGCCATTTTTGTGATCAACGATCTGGGCAAGGTGGTCGAAGTGAAGATCGTCCAGACGACCCGTCCCGAATTCGGCGCCGCGCTGGAGGCGGCGATTCAGCGGCTCACCTTCGATCCTGCGCTGAAGGGCGAAATGCCAACCATGACACTCTCCCAAATGGAGCAGGAATTCGTGCCCAGTTCCCCGCACGGCCGGGCCCCCGGGTTGCTCGAGGTGGAAGACATGGACCTGCTCGAGCGCGAGCTGAAAAAACCGGAAAGCATCGTGGGTGCCAGCAAGCTCGACAGTCCGCTCAAACCCGTTTCCCGCGAAGCCCCGGTTTTCCCATTGGCCTTGCAAAACAAAGCCGAAACTGGCGAAGCCCTACTCGAAGTCATCATCGACCAGGAAGGAAAGGTGCGATTGCCCCGAGTCGTGTCCGCCAGCGATCCGGCCTTCGGTTACGCCGCAGTGCAAGCCGTGGTCGCATGGCGCTTCGAGCCGCCGAAATCCGGCGGCAAAAAGACCGCCACTGCGGTACGCATCCCTTTCAAGTTCCAGGGCCACAAACACGCGACCGCGCCGGCTTCTTCGTAAGCTGAATCGGCGGAATGAACGGATCCGTTGCTTTCGCCTCGGATCGGGGTTTACTTCGGGCATGATCACCGTGGCCCACTGCACTGTCATCGACCACGCTATGCTCTTAAAATCGCTGCTCGAGAGCTGCGGGATCACCGCCTACGTGCCGGATGAACTGACTGCCCAAAACGCCCCGCCCTATCTCTTCGCCAGCGGCTCACAGATTCGCGTGCAGGTGGCCGACGGGGATGCCGTCACCGCGCGGGCCATTCTCACGGAAAACGGCCACCGGTCGGAGCCTTGATCGCGGCAGCGTCAGGCGTGACAAACCCGTTTAACCACAAAGGGACAAAGGCGCAAAGAAACCCCCGGAAGGGTCGGTTCGATTCCTCCAACCGGATCGAACTTCGTGTCTTTGTTTCTTTGTGGTTAAAATCCGGACTCAGAGGGTCGGGGTCACCGTTGGCACGAGCGTACGACCTGCCGGCGCGGCTGCGAAGGGTGGAACCAGGACTGCTCTCACCCTTTCAAGGCCCCCGCCGCGATGCCTTTGACGATGTGGCGTTGCAGCAGGATGTAGATCGCGAGGATCGGCAGCGTGACGAGGACGATGCCGGCGAAGAGCATGCCGTAGTCGGAACGGAACTGCGACGTGATGGACAAATTGGCCAAGCCGAGCGGGAGCGTGCGCGCACTGCCGTCGACCCCGCCGCCGACCAGCATGAACGCAAAGAAATATTCCTTCCAGATGCCGATGAATTGGAAGATGGCCACCGTGACGAGCCCCGGCCGCGCCAGCGGCAGCATCACCCGCCAGAACGCCGTCCATTCCCCGCACCCGTCGATCACCGCCGCTTCATACAGGGTCCGCGGCAGCGAACGGAAAAATCCCGCGAGGACAAAAATCGCGAAGGGCAGTCCGTTGGCGGTGTACACCAGGATCAGGCCAAAGCGCGAATTGAGCAGGCCTAGGTGCCGCAGCTCGAAAAAAAGCGGCACGACCGCGAGCTGCGCCGGGATCATCAGGCCGGCGAGGAAGAGCCAGAAGACAAAACGCGCGGCCGGATGGTAGAACCGCGCCAGCGCGTAGGCCGCCATCGCCCCGAGCCCGACGATCAGCGACACCGACACGGTCGTGACGAAGGCTGAGTTCAGGAAATAATCCCCGAACCGTGCCTGTCGCCAGGCGCGAACATAATTATCGAAGCGCAGGTTATTCGGATCCGGCAGTGCAAACGTGTCATTGAAGATCGCCGCGTCCGGCTTGAGCGAGGAATACGCCACCCACAGCATCGGAAACACGACCCACGCCGCGTAGCTGAGCAGCACGAAGACCAGAAACCCCCGGGAAAGCGTGAAGCGGGGTTTGGGTTGGAACGCAGAGGACACAGAGGAGAAGAGAGGTCGCGGAGTAATTACTTTCGGGTGTTGATCACACGGCGAATGCCATCCCGCAGATGGGGGACGTGGAAGTTGATCAACAGGCCAATTTCACAGCCGGAAAGCCGCAAATAGGAAAGCAGCTGCGCGGAATGAACCTCGTCAAGGCGGGCCTGCGCCTTCAATTCGACGACCACACAACCATCCACCAGCAGATCGATGCGATAGCCTTCTTCCAACCGGAGTTCGCCATAAATAATGGGCAGTTTTTTCTGCCGCTCGAGAGTCAGCCCCGCCTTGGTCAATTCATAAGCCAGACATGCCTCATAGGCCGATTCCAATAACCCAGGCCCCAATGTCGTATGCACCCGCATCGCCGCCCCAATAATTTGCTCTGTGATGCCATTGCGGATTTCTCCGTGCCCTCCCCCCTCCTCCGCGCCCTCTGCGTTCCAAAAAGTCCTCACGATTCAATATCCTCCCGTTTGAGCACCTTCATCACCAGTGCGCTGGCCGCGAGGACGAGCACGAAGAGCGTCGCGGCGATGGCCGTTGCGCGGCCGATTTGGAAATACTTGAACATCGTCGTCACCAGCATCGTGCCGAGCGTGTGGGTCGCGCTGTCGGGTTCCTGCGCGGTGAGCAGCCAGATGGTTTCGAACGCGTTGAGCCCGCTGATCACGAGGAAAACCACCGAGATCCCGATCACCTCCCAGATGAGCGGGAGCGTGATGGTGAAGAACTGCCGCCAGACGGGAGCGCCGTCGATTTCCGCCGCTTCATACAGCTGCGGGTCGATGCTCTCCATCGCGGCCAGATAAAGCACGAGGTTAAAGCCGCACGCCATCCAGAGATAGATCGGGATCAGCGCCGTGTAGAGATGAGCCGGCGCCAGCCACGGATAACCGTCGAAGGAACGCAGCCAGTCACTGTGCAGGAAATTTCCGAGCGCAACCAGCGAGGCATTCACCAGCCCGCCCTGTGGCTCAAACGCATTGAGCCAGAGGAGCGTGGCCGCGATGCCGCCGAGCATGTTGGGGAAAAGGAAAATCACCCGGAACACCCGCGCCCCCCAGACTCCGCGATGAAACAGCGCCGCAAAGAGGAGCGCGAGCGGCATGATCACCAGCGCCGGCACCGCCATCAGATAGGCATTGTTGCCCAGCGCGCGCCAGAACGTGTCGCTTTCGAACAGCAGCCACTTGAAGTTCACCAACCCGGACCACGTCCGCGGACCCAGGCCGTCCCAGCGCGTAAAGGCCCAGATGAACGCCGCCGCGGACGGCAGGATCACCAGCGCGGCATACAGAAAAAAAGCGGGTCCGACAAAACCGAGTGCCACCGTCGGACGCAGGCGCGAAAAATAAGCCGCCTGTGTGACTGGAGCGGCGACATCCTGTTTTCCGTCACTACGTTGAAGGCCTGCCCTCCGAAGGCTTGGCGAAGGAGGGCGCGTCCCCAGTTGCCGCAACCGTCCCCAACCCAGCCAACCGGCGAGCGTCACCAGACCCGCGATGAGCAACGTCCCTGCGACAGGATGGCGGTATTCCACCAAATCGGGCTGCGCGATCCGCGCGCGGTCATTGGCCGCGGCCTGTTCGAGCCGCTCGCCGAATTGCTGCGGCGTGAGCTGGGCAGTCATCAACCGCAGGCGCGTATCGGTGAGCGCCTGCAGGATCGCCGGCGGCTGCATCATGGTCTGCGGCATATTGAAGGCATCGCGCGCGTGTTCGATCATCGCCATCGTCTCCCGCATTTGGGGTGAATACGCCGCCGCCGGCACGCCTCGCACGGCCACCGGCGAGTTGGCGCGCCGCACAAAGGCTTCCGCCCGCGAACGCGAGGTGAGGAAACGCAGGAAATCCACGGTCAGCTGTACCCGCGCGGGATCGGCCTGCGTAAAAACGAAGAAACAGTCGCTGCCCGTCTGGATCGTGGTCGGATCGGCCAGGCCGTCGGCAAACACCGGAAAATTCATCGCCCCGATTTCGAAACCGCGCGGGATCTTGCCCTCCATTTCGTTGAGCATCCACGAGCCCGACACGGTCATCGCCGCGCGACCTTCGAGAAATGCGAGCTGCGCGCCGGTGTGGCTCGCGCCTTCCCAGCCCGGCATCGTGTAACGCTGGGTGATGCGCTGCAGGAGTTCGGCGGCCCGCAGATAAGCGGGTTCGAGCCGGGCGCCGGGTTTGAGCTCGTTGAGGGCGCGCCAGCCGGCGCCACCCACCAGATTATAATACGCCGCGCGCAAAAACGCCTCGGGATAAAGCCCGCGCGTGCCCGGCAGGCTCAGGGGCGCCACGCCGGCTGCGCGCATGGTTTCGCACAACGCGAAAAATTCGTCCCACGTCCGCGGCTCCGTCCACCCGTGGGCGCGAAACAGGGCGCGATTGTAGAAGAGCGTCCAGCAGGCGTAGTTGAATGGCAGGCCGGCGACGCGCCCGTCGACCTTCCACGAATCGAGCGCCGCGGGATAAAACGTGTCGCGCCAGCGCGCATCGCCTTCCCAATTCGGACCGTCAAGGTAGCGGGCGAGATCGATGACCTTGCCGGAGCGGATCAGGATGGGCCAGGGCACGTAACCCGCGGACGCCGCATCCGGAAAGTCGCCGCCGATGGCCCGCACGCTGATCTTGTCCGCGATCTTGGGGTCGCCATAGATGCGGATTTTCACTCCCGGCCGCTGCGCCTCAAACAGCCGCGCCGTTTCCTCGTAGAAAGCGATGCCGTAGCCGCCCGCGAAAACCGGGATGTCGAGTTCGGTGGTGGTGGCGGCGCGGGCGAGAGGGGCGAGAAGGAGAACCAGGAAAATCCCCACCCACCAAGGTAGCGGCGGTCGTCCCCGACCGCCATTCCGGGTTCCGCTCAATACTCGAGAACGTATGGCCATGGCGTGCCGTCCGAAATCAGCCCCTGCCGGATTGGGTTTTTCCGAATGTATTCGGCCTTCGTCCGCCAGTTTTCTCCATTGCGAATACGGTGATCGAAATAGCCGCGTTGCCAGCGCAATTTCAAATTACGTGCCACATAACTTCTCCAATTGCGCAGTACTTCGGACATTTGTTTGTCACGCGGAAAGGCCAATATGGCATGAATATGATCGGGCATGATCAGAAAAGCCGGACAAACCAACGCCCTTGATGATGGTCGTGATCCGCTGCAGAAAGCAGGGCCATCGCAACCTCCGAATGGCAAAGCTGATTTTCACCCCTCCGCTCACAACACACGGTAATGAAGAATAAACTGCCGAGACTGGCCCACGCTGGTCGAGTGTGAGCGAGCGTTTTGCGGATAAACGGGGCCGAAAGATGGCGGTCGGGACGACCGCCGCCACCTTCCAAGGCATTTCCCTCGGTCATGCGCAAAAGCGTGAATCAAGCTTTCCGCGGAAGAAAACCCGAATCCTTCCCCCCTCCCGCCAAGGAATAGCGTTGCTGCGGCATCGGCCTGGGTTAGAAACGCGAATTCCATGGTTCAGCCAGGCTGAATGCGCCCACCGCACCCGGAGCGCGGCGCAGGACGTCCCTGAACCAGAGCCGCCATGTACCAAGTCACGTTTTCCAACCAAGCCATGGGCGAGCTCAACCGGCTCGACAAGCTGGCCCAACTCGACGTCATCGAGCCCATCAGCATGCTGAAACCGGCCGACCTCGCCAATCCGCGCGAGCCGCTCGGGCGTTTTCACCGCGGAACCCGGGAGTTCTATCGTCTGCGGGCCGGCGATTTCCGGTTCTATTTCGAAGTCCGGGCCGATACGCTGCAGGTCGACTACATCCTGCACAAAAACTCGCTCGAGGACTTTTTGCTGCGCAACAAGCTCCCGGTTTCGGAACAGCAGCTGGTGGAGCAGCATTCGAAGTTCTGGAAATACCTGGAGAGCCTGACCAAATGATCTTCCGTCGCCGCACTGATGCCGAACGCGCCGATCTCGAGGAGCGCGAGGATCCGTACAACGTCACGCAGGCGAGCCGGATTTATTTCCTGCCGAATTTGATGACCGGCGGAAACCTGTTCTGCGGCTTCATGGCCGTGATCAACTGCATCCAGGCCCGGCTCGCGGAAACCGCGATCAGCGGCGAATATCTGGGCGCCACCCCCGCCGATCACTACCGTTACG
>CAMAPG010000023.1 GCA_945859965.1 Opitutus sp. GAS368
CACCGCCTTCCGCGCACCCCACCCATCCGCAAGACCGGCACCTATCTGGACAAAATCGTCTCTTCCAGCACGCCCATCCCGATGTGGAAATTTTAACGGGGCGCCGTCCGATTCCAGGCCCGCCTCACTCGTAAATTGACCGTTCCGAACCGGTTTTCCCGCCAAAATAGCGGGTTGACAACCCTATCCCCGGATCCATGGTCTCCCCTCCTTTTATCGCATGAGCACCACCGAACAAAAGCAGCAGACACCCACGCCCGCGGAAATCCCGTTCACTCAGGTGACGCAGGCCATGACCCGCTACGTGACCGACACGGGCAAGATCCTTCCGCGTAAACACACGCACCTTTCCGCCCGTCACCAGCGCGCTGTCACCAAGACGATCAAGCACTCGCGCAACATGCTGTTGGCGCAATAAGCGCATCGTTGACGAATCTTTCCCAGGCCGGAGTCTCAGGACTCCGGCCTTTTTTGTGCGATGAAGAAAACGTCCGCCGTCACCGCCCGCCTCTTTCGGGGCACCCCGCGTGAGCTCGCGCAGCTCGCGCGCGCCCTGCAGCGCGGCGAACTTGTGGCCGTGCCGACCGAGACGGTCTACGGACTCGCCGCCGATGCCCTCAATGCGCGGGCCTGCCGGAAGATTTTTACGGCCAAAGGCCGACCCACGACCGATCCGCTCATCGTGCATCTGCACGATCTCCGCGACCTGGCCCGCATTGCCGAACCCAATGCCGCGGCGCTCATCCTTGCCCGGAAATTCTGGCCCGGACCGCTGACCCTGGTGCTGCCCAAAAAACCGGTCGTGCCCGACATCGTCTCAGCCGGACTGCCCAGCGTCGCCGTGCGCATGCCGCAACATCCGCTGTTTCGCCGGTTGCTGAAGGTGAGCGGACTGCTTCTGGCCGCGCCGAGCGCGAATCCCTTTGGCTACGTGAGTCCGACCACCGCCGAGCACGTGTGCGCCGGACTCGGAAAAAAAATTCGGTACATCCTCGATGGCGGACCGGCAACCATCGGTTTGGAATCCACGATCGTCGATCTGCGCGATCCGGCCAAACCACGCCTGCTCCGTCCGGGAGCAATCACGCACGCCGCGCTGCAAAAAGCCCTG
The DNA here is from genome assembly GCA_945859965.1 of Opitutus sp. GAS368. GTDB lineage: Bacteria > Verrucomicrobiota > Verrucomicrobiia > Opitutales > Opitutaceae > CAMAPG01. The sequence goes on from CAMAPG010000023.1 coordinate 1,112, forward strand.
GGGCGCCGCGTGCTCCTGGCAAAAACCGGACTGCGATCCGTGCGTGGGGCGCAAGTGTCGCCCGGTTTGCTCAAACAACATTACAGCCCGCGCACCCCGGTGGTGCTCCATTCGCACTTCACCGTGAAACAGGTCCGCTCCAGCGGGGAAAAGGAAGCGTGGCTGTTTCTCGCCAAGCCGCGCGAGCTCGCCGGTCCACACATTCACTGGCTCGATCCGCGCGGCACGCTGGCCGGAATCGCGCGCCGACTGTTCAGTGCGCTGCGGGAATTGGACGACGGCCGTTTCCGACGGATTCATGTCGAACTCGCCCGGGGCTCCGGCCTGGCCGAGGCGATCAACGATCGCCTGCGGCGCGCCGCCGCGCGGTAGAAGATTAATGTGGGAGCGGGTTTATCCCGCGACAAGTCGGGGCATAAAGCCCCTCCCACAACAACTGCCCAGCACTCGGCGCAATTGAGCGTTAAGTGTTAAACGTTGAACGTTGCTTGCTCCGATCAGCGTGCCGGCGGCCCGCGCTCCCAGGAACTACACCAACGCTTTCAGTTCGGCGAGCAGGCGCTTGTTCTGCTCCGGTGTTCCGACGGTGACACGAATCCATTCCGGCATGCCGTAGGATTTCACCGGGCGCACGATGACGCCGCTGCGCTGTAGCGCTTCAAACACCCGCGAGCCGTCGCCCACTTTCACGAGGATGAAATTCCCGACGCTGGGCACGTAGTCCAATTTGAGCGACCGAAAGCCGGTCTCGAGTTGCTGCAATCCCGTGCGGTTGCCCGCGACGCAGGCCGTGGTGAAGGCATGATCATCGAGCGCCGCGATCGCCGCCGCCTGGCCGATGGCATTGACGTTGAATGGCTGCCGCACCCGGTTGAGCAGCGCGATGACTTCCGGGCTGCCATAGCCATAACCCACGCGCAGCGAGGCCAGGCCGTAGATTTTCGAGAACGTCCGGAGACACACCACTTTCCGCCCTTCACGAATCAACGGGCGCAGGTCCGGCGGATTCGGCACGAACTCCGCGTAGGCTTCATCGACCACACAAATGACATGCTGCGGCAGGGCCCGTACGAACGTCAGTACCGCATCGGGCTCATTGGTCGTTCCCGTGGGATTGTTCGGCAGCGAGAGAAAAATCAGCTTGGTCTTCAGCGTGATGGCGCGGCCCAACGCCGCCAGATCGTGGCGGTGCTCGACCAACGGCACCTCCACGGCCTTCGCGCCGAAGAGGAGCGTCACCAGTTTGTAGACCACGAAGGCGGGATTGCCCATGACCGCCTCGTCCCCGGGACTGAGAAACACGTGCCCCAGCAGCTCGATGATTTCATTGGAGCCGTTGCCCACAATGAACTGGTCGGCACCGAGCCCATAGGCCGACGCGAGTTTTTGCCGCAGCGCGAAACAGCCGCCATCGGGATAAAGCTGGCCCTGCTCGAGGGCGCGCTTGGCCGCGGCGACCGCGCGCGGGGAAGGACCGAAAGGATTCTCATTGGACGCGAGCTTGATGATCCCAGCCGGATCGAGCCCGAGTTCGCGCGCGACATCCTCAATCGGTTTGCCCGGCTCATAGACCGGCTGGGCCAGCACCGCGGGTTTCGCCAAGGACTGATAGGTCATGCAACACGAGAACACAATTCGACAGGGGCACGAAAGTCCTAAATGTGAAGCCATGCTTCGCCCGGGCCTTTTTTCCGTCCTGTTCCTGGCCTGCAGCCTGGCCCTCAACGCCGCTCCCACCCTCGTGCAGGGCGAGTTGCACGGCGCCAAGTTCAGCGTGGCGCGCCCGGAAAAGTGGAACCACCAGCTGCTGCTGCTCGCGCACGGTTTGCGCGCGGAGTCCTCGCCGATCGTGGCCGATCTTTTCCCCGACAAGTTTGCCTACAAAACCCTGCTCGATGAAGGCTGGATGATTGCCAAGACCAGTTACCGGCGGAACGGGCCGATCGTGGTTGATGCCATCGCCGACCTCGATGCACTCCGCGAGCATATCGCGCACACCTACGGCCGCCCGGAGCGTGTGCTGCTCGAGGGCGAATCGATGGGAGGCCTGATCGTCGCGCTGATGGCCGAACGAGAGCCCGAGCATTACGCCGGCGCGGTCGCCCTGGGTGCGGCGCTGGGCTTCAGGGAAAATAACATGGCCATCGGGCTGAGCCTGCAGCCGAAAATTCCCCTGCTCTTCGTCAGCAACCGGAACGAACTCGGCGGACCCGAAAATTACGTCATCGCCAAGGTGCCGCGGGAAAGCGCCGAACTGCGCCCCGCGCTTTTCTCCATCGCGCGCGACGGACACGTGAACGTCAACCAACGGGAACGGCTCGCGGCGTTGCGCGCGCTCGTGGCCTGGCTCGACTCGGGACGCGACGCCCTGCCGCGCCCGGCGGAAGGAGCCCGGTTCTTCGATGCCACGGTGCTTGCCGAACCCCAGCCCTCCCTCGTAACCCTGCATCCCGACGGCCGCGGGTTTGACGCGAAAGTCACGGAAGTCTCCGCGATCTTTGGCAATCTCCTCCTCAACGCCCACCCGGAGGATTTCGCCGCCGCAGGCATCAAGCCGATGGCGTGGTTTCAGCTGAAGGTCGGCGACAAGGTTTACCGCACGCGCTACGGTCGCGACGTGAAGAGCGTCAAACGCGGCGAATGGGTTGTCTATCCCAACGCCGACGGCTTCTCCTGGCTGTCGCGTAACTATGAAAATGCCGCCGCCACCCTGGATATTTCCAATGGGGCGACCGTAACGCTCCGGCGTTACGACCAGTAGGGCGGGTCTTCGACCCGCCCTTGCAAAGGCGTCGGTCAGCTTGACCGCAAGGGCAGGTCAAAGACCTGCCCTACTTCACTTCCGGCTCGGAACTTTCACGTAGCGCATTCCGGCGGCTTCGGCGGCTTTCATTCCCGGCACCGCATCCTCAAAGACGAGGCATTCCTTCGGCTCCACGCCCATCAGCTTCGCCGCGAGCAGAAACATATCCGGCGACGGTTTGCCGTGAACGACATCATCCGCCGTCACCACGATCGGGAACAGCGGCGCCAGTCCGCTCAGGTGCAGCGAACGCTTCACGATGGGCCGTTGTCCGCCCGAAGCGACCGCCACCGGATGGGTTTGGGCGACGTGACGCGCAAACTTCACCACCGGTTCGATCAGGAGCGCGTCGGCCTGCAGTTCCCCGAACAGCGACTCCTTTTCCTCATACACTTTCGCGGGATCGACCTTCAGCCGGTAATGGGCCCCGATCAATTCCGCGACGCGCAACGTCGGAACGCCGCCAAAGGAATAAAACAAATCCTCATCCAAGGCCTGCGTCAACCCGGCGCGGCGCATCGCCTTGTCCCACGCCTGATAGTGCAGCGGCATGGTGTCGATGAGGGTGCCATCGAGATCGAAGATATAGGCGGCGAACTTTCCCTCGGGAATGTCGAGTTGCATGACGCGCGGAAATCACGGCCAAACCCCGACTAAAGCAAGGCCGATTCAGGAATTCACTGGCCAGAACGGGTGGAAGCGGCGTAGGCGGGTCTCAAAAATCCCCGGTAGAAAAGTGCGCCAGCCTGCCCGCCGATGAACGGGGCGAGCACATAAACGGTCAACCAGCCCCATCCATTGGCCCGAAAGGGCCACATCCCCCAGCCGGCCATGGCGCTCCAGATTCGCGGCGCCAGATCGCGCGCCGGGTTGAAACCCGCCTGAGTGAGCGGCGCCAATAAGGAGATCAGCAGCGTGATGGTTAATCCAATCGTCGCCGCTGTCAGTTCGCGCGGCCGGGAGGCATTGCTCTCATCCGTCACACTAAGGATGACAAGCAGGAGGATAGCCGTTCCTCCCGCTTCGATCCCAAAAGCCGTTAAAGGCGAAACCAGCAAACGGGCAGCGGCGCTGAGTGGCCGTCCGCCGGGATTGGGGAAGAACTCCCCGAAGATCATGGCACTGGCCTCGCTGCCCGAAGCCCCGCGCACAATTCCCTGCGCTTGTTCAAAAGCCCCAAGCGGCCCGGCAAAGACCAGATGCAGCACGGCAGCAGCGGCGAAAGCCCCCAGAAATTGAGCCGCCACGTAACCGCCGATTTTTTCCCGGGGAAAACGGCCGGCCGTGGCGAGCGCACACGTCACTGCTGGGTTGAGGTGAGCCCCGCTGAGGGAAGCCGTGAGGTAAATGGCCGTGGCAATGCCGAGGCCCCAAACGATCGCGACCTGAAAGATGCCCACTTGCGCCCCGGTGAGCACCGCGGCGGCCACCGATCCGCACCCGAAAAACACGAGCAGGAACGTGCCAAGGAATTCCCCGAGCCACCAAGCCGGTATCTTCATCGGGACACTCACCCGCACCCACTGCCGCAACAGCCCTCCTTGGCTCCCGCCGTCCTCGGCAAACACAGCTCCTTGGCCAGACAATCCGTGTGCTTGCTTCCGAGCCGGAGCACCAGCCGGTCCGGCTCTTTTTCAACGGCAGTCACCATGAACTGAATCACGTTGCACGCTTCGTATTCGAGTTCCACCGGAAGATCGTCGCTTCCGAGCACGGGTGCAGCCAGTTCGAAGGCCTTGAGCAATTTTCCGGCAGTAATGCGATGATCGACGTCCTCACCCACCCAGGTTTGCAGCAGGCAGGTCACATTGCGGCGCGCCGTTCCGCCGCAATCGACAAAGTCCTTCTGAATCCGCCCGACCTCCGTGACATGAAAATGCGGCTCGATCGGATCGCCATCCGGCCAAAGCACGGTCAAAGGCAGCGCGAGCGCATCGGCCAGAGCACGCTTCAAGGCGGAGATCGTCATGCACGGAGCCGACGTGTCCGCACAGTCGCCGGTTGAAGTAGGTTCGGTGGAGTTCATTTTTTCATCATGGTCTCGCCGGCAAGTTTGAATTGATCGCCCACGCTGCGCACAGCGACCGCATCGAGCAGCTGTGCATCCGAAAAGGCGCAGAAAAGGTCCACCCGCCGTGCGATCTGCGACGCAACCATGATGAAAAACCGCATTTTCTCGTCGTCCGTACCTTCAAACGCCGCCGGGTCGGGCGAGCTCCAATGGGCGATCATAGGCTGGCCAGGCCAGATCGGGCAGACCTCCCTGGCATTGTCGCAGACAGTGATGACGAAATCAAACTTCACGTCCTTGAACTCATCCCACGATTTCGAACGCGCCGCGCTGGCATCGAGATTATAGCGTTCGCGCAGCGTCCGCACGGCAAACGGATTGACCTTGCCGGAGGGATGCGACCCCGCGCTGAAGACTTCGAAGCGCCCCTTGCCTTTGGCGCGCAACAGATATTCGCCGAGAATGGAACGGGCCGAGTTGCCCGTGCAGAGAATCAAAACTTTGAAGGGAGACTTTTGGTTCATGGAAATTAGCAGGCTCCTGATTCACATCCGCAATCACGGCGCTCATAGACCGCCGCCACCGCAACAGCAGGGGTGAGTTTTTTCAAACGCGCGAGGTCGCGGCGGAAAACCGGGTTTTCCTGCGCGCAATCCTGCAGGCAGGCAAGATTCGCCCGCAATTGCCGGGACGGCTTTTCCGGCAGACGATAGATCATCCAGTTGCCCCGCCGCTCACAGGCAACCAGGCCGCGCGTCCGCAAATAGCCGAGATGCTTGGAGATTTTCACCTGCGGCTCGCGCAGGACCTCCTGGAAATGGCAGACGCACAGCGGGCCCTGCGCCAGGACATTGAGCAGCCGCAGCCGGGTCACGTCGCACAGGCATTCATAGATCTTGATCAGGTCCACGGCGAATCTATATTCCTATCAAGGAATATAAATCAAGTCCGATTTTCCCAAAAAACGCTTTGCGAGTAGGGCAGGCCTACGACCTGTCCTTGGCCGCCACCCGAGTCATTTTTTGGGCCAAGGGCGGGCCAAAGACCCGCACTACCTGCGCACCCTTTTGTAAAAAACTGCCCGTGCATCAAGGATCGTGGCAACAAATCCCACGTTGTCTTTCCTAATCCCGCCGATAGCCATTTCCCCAACCCCAAATTCATTCCATGAAAAAATACCTCGTTGAATTCATCGGCACTTTCTTCCTTGTGTTCACCGTCGGCATGGCCGTGCGCAGTGGCGCGGCGCTCGCCCCGCTGGCCATCGGCGCATCCTTGATGGTCATGATCTTCGCCGGCGGACATGTCTCCGGCGGACATTTCAACCCCGCGGTCACACTCGCTGTCTGGCGGCGCGGCAAATGCGACACCAAGGATGTCATTCCCTACTGGGCTGCGCAGGCCGTGGCCGCTCTCGTTGCCGGATACATTGTCACGTATCTGTTCGGCGGCAAGCCGGCGGGTGGCCCGGCCATCCATGGCACGGTGCCATCCCTCATCGTCGAGTTTCTCTTCACCTTCGCCCTCGCCTGGGTCGTGCTCAACGTGGCAACCGCCAAGGGCACCGCCGGCAACTCGTTCTATGGGCTCGCCATCGGCATGACGGTGATGACCGGCGCGGTGGCCGTCGGCCATATCTCGGGTGGTGCATTCAACCCGGCAGTCGGCCTAGGCGTGTTCACCATGGGCTTGGAATCAGCCAAACAGCTCGGGATCTACCTCGGGGCGGACCTAGCGGGCGGCTTGGTCGCGGCTCTCGCCTACAAAGCTGTCAACGGTCTGGACTGAGTCGAGCCGGGCCCAACTCAGAGTTATCGGTTAAAGGTTATGGGTTAATGGAGAGAATCCGGCACTTCGTGCCCTTCCCTCTACGACGGGCGCAAAGCGCGGCGTCTTCCCATTAACCAACAACTCTTAACCTCTAACGCAGGGCGCAAAGCGCCCTGCTACCGCCGCATGCCGCGGTGCAACCGGCTGGTCGGCTTCGCCGCCGCCACCGTGTCCGCCTGCGCCTTTTCATCGAACAGCGCCGAGTAAATATAGGGGAAGCCTTCGATTTTCTTCCGCTCCACCGCCATGCCCATGTAGCGCTCGATGCTCCTCGCATCGCGCACGTCGTCTTCGGTCACCAGGGTGAAGGCATCGCCGGTCGCATGCGCGCGGCCGGTGCGGCCGATGCGGTGCACATAATCTTCCGCATTCTCCGGCACGTCGTAATTGATCACATGGGAGACGCCCGCAATATCCAGGCCGCGCGCTGCGATGTCGGTGGCCACAAGTACCTCGAATTTTCCGCTCTTGAATCCGTCCAGCGCCTCGATGCGTTCGCGCTGGCTGCGGTCGGAGTGCATGACCCCGACGGTGTGACCCTTGCTCTCCAGGCGGTGGGCAATGCGGTCCGCGCCCATCCGGGTGCGGGTGAAAATCAATACGCTCTTGAATTCCGTCTGCTCCAATAGCAGCTGCAGCAGGTCGAATTTCTGCGACGCGACGACCGGATAAAAGGCGTGCGACACGGTTTCCGCCGGCGACCGTTGCCGGCCGATTTCAACCTTAACCGGGTTGTTCAGGGCCCAGCCCGCAAGTTGCTCCAGCTCCGGCGGCAGGGTGGCCGTGAAAAAGAGCGTCTGCCGGTGCTTCGGGCATTTCTGCACGATGCGCTTCACATCGGGGAGGAAACCCATGTCGAGCATGCGGTCGACTTCGTCGAGCACGAGAATGTCGACGTTTTCCAGCGAGCAATTGCCCTGCTCCAAATGGTCGAGCAAACGGCCCGGCGTGGCGGCCAGGATGTCCATGCCGCGTTTCAAATCATCCGTCTGTTTGCCGTAACCGACGCCACCATAGACGATCGTCACGCGCAGATCGGTGAACTTCGCGAATTTCTGAAATGCCTCTTCGACTTGCAGCGCGAGTTCGCGCGTCGGCTCGAGAATCAGGCAGCGCAGCGCACCGTGTCCGCCCAGCCGTTGGATGATCGGCAGCGCAAAGGCCGCGGTTTTTCCCGTGCCCGTCTGGGCCGAACCGATGACGTCGCCACCTTTGAGTACAACCGGGATGGCCTGCGCCTGAATCGGCGTCGGAGTCACGTAGCCCATCTCCTGCACGCCGTACGCGAGCGCGTCGGACAACCCGAGCTTGGTAAACTCCGTGTCCATCTTCGGCACATTGACCGGGATCGCCGGCTTGACGGGATCGCGGCGCGGGTGGTCGTAGGATTTGTCGATGACGGGACGCTCCGGACGCTTGCCCACCGCGGAATCGAAGGACCGGCCCTGGCCGGCGCCGCCCTGCTTTGGACGTCCGTAACGGTCGCCGCCGCCGCTGCGGCCTCCGCGATCATCGCGGGACGCGTGCGGCTCGTGAGAAGCTGAACGCTCCGGGCGATCCGAGGCGTAACGCCCTTGCCCGCCTTGGGATTTGCCGTGGGCGGAGCCGGACGATTTCTGTCCGTGGCCATGACCCTGGTGCGAGCTTCCGTCCGCACGTGGGGAGGAAGCCTGGGGCTTGACTGGAGAGCTTGGTTTACCGACCGCTGCGGGAGTGGCCTTGGAGGAGCGCGAAGGCGAGATCGTCTCGCGCAGCTTCGCAAAAATTTTCTTCAACATAACAAAAAAGGAGAACGGCCACGATTTCGTCTTTTCACCGGCATTGCAACCACCGAACTGGCGCTGTGGGAGCAGGTGGCTTAGACTGGGCCATGCTCGAACTCCGGCAGATCGAACTCCGTGTCGCAACTCTCACGCGCAGCATCGACTTCTACCAGCGCCAGCTGGGATTTGCGGTGGCCGGCACGAGCGGTAATCAGGCCGAACTTAGCGTCGCTCCGGGCGCGCCGGCGTTGCTGACTTTGGTCGAGGCTCCGAGCGCGCCCCGCCCGCCCGCCGATGCCGCCGGGCTGTTTCATGCCGCCCTGCTCCTCCCTACCCGTGCCGCCCTGGGCGGCTGGTTGAAGCACGCGGCTGAAACCGGCGTGGAATTCGACGGGTTTTCCGATCACGGCGTCAGCGAAGCCATTTACCTCCGCGATCCTGATGGCAATGGCCTCGAATTTTACGCCGACCGGCCACGCGACACCTGGCCCCGCCACAACGGCGAAATCGCCATGGGCACCGCCCCGCTCCACCTCCCCGGGCTACTCCAGGCAAGCAAAGCATTCCAAGTGACCCCGACCGAAGGCGGCCGGTGGGGACACTTGCATCTCCGCATCACGGAGCTCGAGCGCAGCACCGCCTTTTACAGCACAACCCTCGGTGTCAGTGTCACCCAACGCTCCTATCCCGGCGCGCGCTTTCTCGCGGCTGACGGCTATCATCATCACCTCGGGCTCAACACGTGGGGCAACCCCCGGCAGCCCCAGCCGGAATCGGCCTTGGGCCTGGTCCAGGCCACCTTCGCGGTGCCGGGCACGCGCGCTCCGCGCTCCGTGCAGGATCCGGACGGCATCGCGATCCAGCTCGTGCCCGCGTCCTGAATCCTCACCGCGCGGAACGTTCAACGCCCAACGCTCAACATTGAACGCTCAAGTGAGAACTCGGAAGCCGGCTGGACCGCACCTCACTTTAGCGTTGGGCGTTCAGCGTTGAATGTTGGGCGTTGAATTTCCACACCGGTGCCTTCGCGCTTGGCTTGGCGCACAGTGCTGCGCAAGCTGCGCCATTCCTCTCCGCTGCGCATGAACAGTGAGATCCGCTGGCTCGCCCGACTGGGCATCGATCAGAAACTTTTTTCCCGGAATCATTGTTTGCGGCTTCGTTCCTCGCTCGGCGACGGCACGGAGCTGACCGATTTTGCCCAGGAATTGATCGATGACGGCACGGTCGAGAACGTCGAGGCCCTCGAAAAACTCGCCACGCTCGCCGTTACCAAGGCCAAGGCCGGTCCGCCCGCCGACGATCCCTTCGAGGGCGAGGAAACGGCGGTCGACCTGGAAACGACCACGGCCGATCACACCAAACCCAAGGCGGATCACACCAAGGTGCCGCTCGGGCCGGCCCCGAAGTTTCCCTTCGACGCGATCGGAACGATGGATGACACCGCCTTGGCCGCGGGGATGCGCGAACTGCTCAAGGCCACCGCGCGTTTCGGAGCCAGTGATCTGCACTTGTCCACCGGAGCCCGGCCCTTCATCCGCAAAAATCGTGCAATTTCATTCCTGGGGGAAACCATCCTGTCGGCGGAGGACACGCTCCGGATCAACACCGCGCTGCTCTCCGAGGGACAAAAGAAAATCTATCTCGAACGGAAGGATTACGACTACGCCCTGGCGCTCAGCGGCACCGACCGCTACCGCGTAAACCTGATGTTTCACAAAAACGGTGCCGCCGGTTCCTACCGCATGGTGCCGGAGAAAGTGCGAACCCTCGCCGATCTCGGCTATACCGCGCACCTCGAGACCATCAAGAAGCTCCTTTCCTACCACAACGGGCTGATCCTCATCACGGGCCCGGTCGGGTCGGGCAAGACCACCACGCTGGCCTCGATGGTCGCCTACCTGAACGAAACCCGCACCGACCACATCATCACGGTCGAGGATCCGATCGAGGTCGTGCAGCCCGCCAAAGGCTGCAATGTCACCCAGCGCGAAGTCGGCCCGCACACCAAGTCGTTCTTCACCGCGCTCAAGGGCGCGTTGCGCGAAGATCCCGACATCATTGTCATCGGCGAATTGCGCGATCTCGAGACGATCGAAATGGCAATCAGCGCCAGCGAAACGGGTCACTTGGTCATCGGTACCATGCACACCAGCGATGCCGCCACGACGCTCAACCGCATGCTCGATGTCTTCCCGCCGGCGCAACAGACGCAGATCCGCGCCAGCGTGGCGGAAAGTTTGCGCGGCGTCGTTTGTCAGCGCCTACTTCCCACCGTCGAGGGCGGTCTCGTGCTGGCCTGCGAAATTCTCGTCAACAACACCGCGATCTCCGCCCTGATTCGCGAAGGCAAGTCCACCGGCCTGCGCAATACGATGGAAACCGGCGTGCGCGAGGGCATGTGCCTCATGGATAACGTCATTTTCCAGCTCTACAACGAGCGCAAGATCACCGGCGAAACCGCCCTCACCAACATCGCGAACCGCATGCTGCGCGCGAAGATCACGCCTTAAAGAGGAGATGACCACGAAACACACGCAATTCGAACCGTTGCCCACGGAATACACCGAACACACGGAAAAGAGGATTTTTTCTTCCGTGTATTCCGTGTGTTCCGTGTGTTCCGTGGGCCACTCATCCTTTCGTGTGTTTCGTGGTTTCCCAAAGCTTCTTTAATCATGGCCGCCATCGACTCCCTCCTCCGCACCATGCTCGACAAGGGCGGTTCCGACTTGCACCTCACCGTCGGCCTGCCCGCGAAATCGCGCATTTCCGGTTCCCTCCAAACCATCGGCTCCGATCCGCTCGATGCCGCGACGATGGAAAAGTTGCTCAAGGAAATCACCCCCGAGCGCCGCTGGAAGGAATTCCTCGAAAAGAAGGATCTCGATCTCGCCCATGAAGTGAAAGGCCTCGCGCGTTTCCGCGGGAATTTCCTCTACAATCACTGGGGCCAGGCCGCGGTCTTCCGGCAGATTCCCGCCAAAATCCTTTCGTTCGACGACCTCAAGCTGCCCGAGGCCCTGAAGAAGCTGTGCCATCTCAACGAGGGTCTCGTCGTCGTCACCGGCCCCACCGGCAGCGGTAAGTCGACCACGCTCGCGGCGATGATCGACTACATCAACACGAACCTCGCCAAGCACATCATCACGATCGAGGACCCGATCGAGTTCGTGCACCCGGTCAAGAAAAGCGTCATCGTCCATCGCGAGGTTGGCGAACACACGGAGTCGTTTGCCGCCGCGCTGAAAGGCGCGATGCGCCACGATCCCGACATCCTGCTGCTCGGTGAAATGCGCGAGCTCGAAACCATCAAGCTCGCCCTTGGCTGCGCCTCGATGGGCATGCTCGTCTTCGGCACCCTGCACACCAACAACGCGCCGAAGACGATCGACCGCATCATCAACGCGTTTCCGTCCGACCAGCAGAACCAGGTGCGCGTCATGCTCGCCGGCTGCCTTTCCGGCGTCGTCGCCCAGCTGCTCTGCAAACGCGTGCCCAAGGGCCGCTGCGCCGTGCATGAAATTCTCCTGACCCACGAGGCGCTGCCGAACACGATCCGCAGCGGCCAGATCGGGAATATCAAATCGATCATCGAAAGCGGCGGAGCCGACGGGATGATCACGATGGACACCAGCTTGATGAACCGCGTGAAGGACGGAACCATCGAGGCCAAGGAGGCCTACATGAAGGCTTCCAACAAGGCCACGTTCGCCCCCCTGCTCAAACCCGGCGATCTCGACGCCGGGCATTGATCGACGCCCGCCGGGCAAATCCGAGGGTAGTGTCCTAATTTGGTAGGGCGGTGACTCCGCTCACCGCCGGGAACGTCCTTATGCCTGGCGCGGAGTGGAGTCCGCGCCCTACCACGCATGCGGTAAATCGAGATTAGGACACTACCCGCTGCCTACATACACCTGTGGGGACACCGACCAGCTTGATTTCATCCTCGAGCAGCGCGACTCCTTGCAATTGCGCCCCGCGCACGACCCGCGTCTGGGCGATCCGGGACTATTCCGACCGGCGCCGGTCTTGCTCGACGAGCGCGGACTCGCGCCGGAAGTCCGCCAGAATCCGTTTGGTTACGTCGCGCAGGAAATCATCGAGCCCGCCTCGCTCGATCCGACGGTGAAGCGTTCGACCCCGTTTAACCTGAGCGCATTTGTCATCGCGCAGGGACGCGAATTCACGGTGCTGCCCGGCGGCCTGGTCCATCCCGGCACCGATCTGCCTTCCAACAACCGCGTGCGAGTCACCGCGGATGCGCTGGTGTTGCGCGGCGAGGATGCCACCACCTGCGAATTTCCCCCCGCCCGAGACGATCGAGGCCAACGACACCACCGCGCCCCTCCCCCATCCTGCCCTGGGTTCGCGCACGGCGGAATGCTTGTTCTGGCTCGGACGCTACATCGAGCGCGCCGAAGTCACGGCCCGCATGCTCGCGATCATCGACGATGTAGTGCTGGAGGAAATTCCCGCCCGCGAACGGCGTCGCTGGGTTCCGCTCTGGCAGGGGCTGCCCGAGGCCACCGGCCATGCCACGCAGCGCATTTCCGTGCGGCAGCGGCCCGCCGCCGCGCTCGCCGGCGACCTCACCTGGCGCATGACGCTCGATGCGCATCATCCCAGCTCCCTCTATTCCTCGATCGACAGCACGGTTTTCAACGCCCGCAAACTGCGCGATTACGTGAACCCCGAAGCATGGGGCGTGCTGCACCGGCTGTGCACCCGCCTGGAGTCGTTGCGCAAACAGGGCGAACGCGCCAAGCCGGTCCACGCCAAGGCGCAGACCACGGCCGCTGTCACGGCCGTGCTCGCCGACGCGAATGCTTTTCTCGGCACCGCCGCCCGCACCATGCTGCACGTCGCCGGATGGCAGTTTCTCCGCATGGGCATTCATCTCGAACGCGCCACGATGACCTGCACCGCGTTGCGCCATGTGCTCGGGGATAAACCGGCCAGCTCCAAGACTCCGGCCGACGCCGGCACGCCGACGGCCGGCAACGACAATCCGGAGCTCTCCGCGCTTTTGCGCATGCTCGGCTCGCAGGACGCCTATCGTCGCGTCTATCAAACGCGCAGCCAGCCGCGGCACGTGGCCGATTTTTTCCTCCGTCAGCCGGCCGCCCCGCGCAGTCTCTGGCACAATCTCGTGCAGATCGACGAGGCACTGCATGCCGTGGGCGCCGAGGCCGGTGACGATTCCTCCGTCGAATCCGCGGTCGCCGGAATGTTGCGCCGGCTCAAGGAGCTCGATCTCTCAGCCGAGTTCAGCACCAATCCGGCCGCCGCCAAATCGCTCGCGGAGTTCCTGTCGTCGTTCCTTCATGACCTGGGCTCCTTCCATCCCCTGCTCAGCGAGCACTATTTCAGCCATCAAGCCCGGGTGGCCCAGAGCGCCACACCTCAAGAAGCCGTCGTGAAATAACGCGTGATCGCGCGTCACGCATCGCTGTCTTTTTCCCGTTCAGGAGTCACTCCCGACACCCGCCAGCCCGCAGCTTCCTTCAACAAGGTGTAGCGATAGACGACGGACTCGCCCTTCGCCCACAAACGCACGGAAAGCACGGCGCGCACTCCATCGTCCATCGGCAGGCCAAGCTCGGTCCGATCATGGCGCAAAATCAGGGGATAACCGCGCGCGATCATCGCCGCGAACATCTGCAGTGTGAACCGTTCCCGCAGGGGCGACGCCGCCCAGCTATAAGCGCCCTCAAAATCCCGGGTGCGGAATGCCTCCAATTGGGCTTCGACCACCCCGGCGATTTCCTTCCGGACCGCCGGTTTGCTGTAATGCAGGGCAGGCGCCGGCTCGGCGGCCTGCATTACCGGCCCAAGCCCGGACAGAAAAACCAGGCTGATCCACGTAAGCATTCGGCTCATGCTGCGCACACCCGCTTTCGATACGCCCAATCGCTTCTGCGGCGAGGGGAAAATTTCGTCGGCGCCCACAATCCGGCTTTTACTTAATAGGTATGAGTCGGATTGCACTGGCGCCGCGACGCCCTCGCCGCGGAAAGCCCTCCTTCCGTCTTGGCGCGACGGCGTTTCGCGCTGAAACTGCGCCATGCCCTCGCTTATGTGGATCACGCCGTTGCTGCTCGCTTTCGAGATCTGGCAACTGGTGATCAGCGAACGGTATCTCGGCATCCGCCAAATCGAGCACGATGCGGACCCGCGCGCGCTCGGCTTGGGTGAAGTCACCGCATTTTTCTGGAGCTCAGGCATCCTGCTTTCCTGGGCCTGGATGGTCGCCATGCTCTTCCAGCGCCTGGGCCAGGTCCAGGCGTTGTGCATGGTCGCCATCACCATCGCCGGCTACGGAGCGCGCCGGAATTGCAGCATCAAATGGGTGCTCGTGATCCTCACGTTCGAAGGCGCACTCCGCGTGGGCATGTTGATGTCGCTCATCGGCATGGCCTGGCGCCGGCTCTGACTGCGAAGTAGCGAGAAGTTGAGTAGCGGGTAGCGAGCATTGCTGGGTTGGTCCTACTCGCTACTCACTACCCGCTACTCACTACTGCATCGTAGAAGTACGCCCCTACTCCCGTAGTAGTACCGATGAAAACCCCTAGGACATAATGCTACAGTGGGTCCATGAAAACGATCTTCCTGCGCTCCACTCTTTTTGCCGCCATCACCGTCAGCTCCCTTTTTCTCAGCGCCTGCCAGAACGCTCCCGTCGCCCGGATCAGTGCCCAGCGCTCGCTGGCGTTTGCCGCCTCCCTTGAAGGCGCTCCCGACCTCATGGGTGGTTTCGTTGGACGGGAAGCCATCAGCGGCGTCCCCACTTCGGCCCACGGCCCGGACAACGCCCAGCTGCAACGTGCCCAGCACGATCAACGGGCTTACGTCATCTGGAAGTCATCCCAGAAGTCCTGAGCCTGACCTTCGTTCGCTCCCATGAAGCCCCGGCTTCTCCTTCTTCTCGGCGGCTTTGCGCTGCTCCTGTCCGCCGCCCACGCCCTGACTCTGCCAACGGCGGAGCAGATCAAAACGACGTTCAACATCCTGGATGCCGATCGCAACCAGGGGATCAGCATCGCGGAATGGGAGAAGGCCTCCTTCACGCTCTTTCGCGCAGCTGATGCCAACAACGACAACGGAGTGGTCTTGTCGGAGCTCGCCGGTTCAACCCTCACGGAAGACACCTTCATGCTCGCGGACGACGACCGCAACGGCCACCTCAGCATCGCCGAGTTCATGAAACTGCGCCGGGCGATCTTCAAGGCCGCCGACATCGATCGCGACGACAACCTCATCGCGGTGGAATTCGAACTCTTCACCTTGCTGGCCCAGGTCGGCTGGACGGACAAGAATCACAACGGCTACATCGAGCCTTCCGAACTCAAGGTTTCCATTGGCCAGGGTTTTCTCCAGCTCGACACCGATCACGACGGTTACCTTTCCCCCGCCGAAGCCGCCTACATGAGCCCGGCCCACTTTCAGCTGGCCGATGAAAATCACGATGGAAAGCTGAGCCCGGAGGAATTTGTCCGGAGTTACATCAAAGCCTTGGGAGCCTGAATCTGACGGGAAGGCTGGGATCTTCCCTTGCGGTCACGCCATCCGACGCTCGCCACCGGGGCATTTTCGTTTAGTCTTCGGACTCGTTCTGAGCTTCGCCGAGACCACTTTCCTCTCGCCCAACCGGGATCCGAGCCCGCCGCATGAGCGGCTCGGCGTTCTCTTTCACCACAGTGTGGCGTCATTCGATCAGACGATCACCCTGATGATGCAGCTGGCCAGCAAGGTCAGCTATCACGTCCTGATCGGACTCGATGGAAGCCGGTGCACCTTTGTCCCGGACAAATACATCGCCTGGCACGCGGGCGCCTCGCGTTTTCTCGGCCGCGATCGGTGCAACGATTTCCTGCTCGGCGTCGCATTTGCCGGCGATACCAACATCGCCCCGCTCACCGATACCCAAATCGCCTCCGCCCTCGAATGGCTGGATTCGCGCTGGACGCGGTACCGCTGGACGCCCGAGCGGATGACGGATCACCGCCAAGCTTCCCCCGGCCGCAAAAACGATCTTCATCCCACTGAATGGAGTCGGCTGCACACGGCCATTGTGGCGCGGTTTGGATCAGCGCCCTAGTTCGGCAATCCAATCCGGTTTTGCCACAAAGAGGCGCAAAAATTTCCGGGGCTACGGCAGTATCTCCATTGCGCTTATAAGCGCGCGGGAGATCGGATTCGGAGCATTTGTAATTTTCGTGCCTCTTGCTGGCAAAAAATTCCGAGGCTTGGACTTGGGCTTCGGCCCGGCCGCCGATGCCGGTTGGGACCGGGAACAAAAATCCCGCAATCCGTGGTTGAAAACTGCGCGGGCGCATCGCACAAACTCACCGCCACCCGCGAGTCGCACCGATTGTGCCCGCCAAGTCCTGGCGACGGTTGATGCGACCGCGTAAGGCAGACGACGCCCCATGACCCTTCCAGTCGATACGCCCAAACTGCCCAAATGGCCTTTCCTGCTCGGCGACGCCCTCCTCCTTGGGACGGCCTGGATGATCGCCCACCAAAGCCGTGACGCCTTCGCCGGCGGACCCCTGATCGCCGTCACCACCTGCGTGGCTCTGGGCGCCTTGCTTGGGGTCATTCCTTTCCTGTCCGACTATGCCCGCAAGCAGGACGAGGCGCTCGATGACCGCCAGCGTTCGCTCGAGTCGCTTTCGCGCACGGTCGCCGCCTCCTCGGAACAGATCAGCATTGCCGCCGGCGGCCT
>CAMAPG010000024.1 GCA_945859965.1 Opitutus sp. GAS368
GCGCGGCACTCGGCAGATCGAATAACGTGCCGTAGTAAACCGACGCGGGCAAAGCCGTGAAGTAGGCTTGGTCTTTGAAGCCGGACAGGAAGTAATTTAAAGTATTTTCCCCATAGGCCGCTTGGCCGGCCGAATCCCAACCCATTCCATAGTCGCGAAATAGCAGCACGGCGGCCAAAACCGCCAGGCCGAGCAAAATCCACTCCCCATAAAGCTGGGCCGGGCGCGCGTTAACCGGTTTTTGATCAGTTAGTTGGGCGTTGGACGATTTGGGGTGATCCAGCTTTTTCATGTAGTGCTTCCGACGGGTTCTAGGGCAAGGAAGTGCAATCCTAACTTCCCCGGAAACGCAAAACGGATTACGGGCGTTCGTGTGGAAGAGTTGACTTGAAAATGAGTCTCATTAAATCGTTCCCTTTACGTGAATCAAGTTCGTGATCCTTTTCGTCCGCAGCGCATGCGTTTAACCGAGCTTCCGGTCGGTGCAAGTGGCCGTGTTTATGAACTGAACGGGGAGAGTACGGTATGTGCCCGGCTGCGCGAAATGGGTTTTTGCGAATCTGCGATCATTGCGCGGGTTTCAGGGGAGAAGACTTTGCTTTGCCAGCTCTGCAACACGCGCATCGCGCTCAGTGACCGGGCCGCGCAACATATCATGGTTGAACTGATTCGCGGGGGCGTGTGATCGCGAATCCCAATTTTTGATGGTTGTCCTCTTGAGTGCAGTGCAATCAGGGCGAATCCTGCGGATCAGCATTCTTCCTGCCTCAGCCTGACCCGCCGCATCCACTTTTCCGATCATGGCCGCTTCGATTAAACTATCCGAACTCCCGGTGGGCGCCCACGCGATTGTCCGTGAGTTGTCCAAGGCGGGCCCGGCGTCTTTAAGGCTCCGGGAAATGGGCCTGCTGGCCGGCACGGCCCTCACCCTTGTGCGCACCGCTCCCATGGGCGATCCGCTCGAAGTTAAATTCCGCGGTTATCACCTCACCTTGCGCAAAAGCGAGGCCGAGCACGTGCTCGTTGAACCGACCGCCTGAACCCGGCGCAATTCCATGGCTTTGCCCGCGCATATTTCCTCCGCCACGTCGGCGCCCGGCTCGACCCGCCAGCCGGTCTATGCGCTCGTCGGCAATCCGAACTGCGGCAAGAGCACGCTCTTCAACGCGCTCACCGGCCTCAAACAAAAGGTCGGCAACTATCCCGGTGTCACCGTCGAAAAAAAGATCGGCACGGCCTATTCGCAGCACGGCCATCCGATCACCGTGATCGACCTGCCGGGCGCCTATTCGCTCGCCGCGCGTTCCCCGGATGAAGCCGTGACCCGCGACGTGCTGCTCGGCCGTCGCAGCGACACGCCGCAGCCCGATCGCATTCTCTGCATCGTCGATGCCACCAATCTGGAGCGAAATCTCTATCTCGTTCATCAGATCCTGGACTTGGGCCGCCCCGTCATTCTCGTCCTCAACATGATGGACTTGGCCGCCCGCGCCGGTCTCAACGTCCGCGTGGCGCGGCTCGAACACGAGCTCGGCATCCCGGTCATCGCATGCGAAGCCGTCAATGGGAAGGGTCTCATCGACCTGCGGCTCGCGATGAGCCGGGCCGACCTGCCGCTTTCGCGCCATGCGTGGGATGTACCGGCGGAGATTGCGCCGGCCGTGGCGGAATTGCAGGCGTCGCTGGTGGCGCAGGACAACAAGCGCCCATTGATCGCCCGTGCCGAGGCGCTCCTCCTGCTCACCGACCAGGATACCGTGCGGGTGGCCGGCTCCACGCCCTTGAGCCCGCGCACGGCGGAGATCCTGGCTCATTGGGAAAACCGCTGGAAGGCCGAGGGCACCGACTGGGCCGGCACCTTGGTGAATTCCCGCTATGAAGCCATCGGCCGGCTCGCAGCCGAGGTGGTGTTGCAGGTGGGGACCACGGGTCCGACGACGAGCGACAAAATCGATGCGGTCGTCACCCATCCAGTATGGGGCTGGTGCGTGCTCGGCACGATCATGACCGCGCTGTTCCTGAGTATTTTCCTGCTCGCCGAATATCCGATGAACTGGATCGACGGCCATGTGGCGGCGCTGGCGGACGCGGTAAAAGGAGCCATGCCCGCGGGCGATCTGCGCGATCTCATCACCGACGGGGCGATTGCCGGCGTGGGCGGCGTGATCATTTTTCTGCCGCAGATCCTGATTTTATTTTTCTTCATCGGCCTGCTCGAGAGCACCGGCTACATGGCGCGCGCGGCCTTCATCATGGACCGCTTGATGAGCCGGGTGGGGCTGAATGGAAAATCGTTCATCCCGATGCTGAGTTCCTACGCGTGCGCCATTCCCGGGATCATGGCCACGCGCACGATCGAGGAACCAAAGGACCGGCTGGTGACGATCCTGGTCGCGCCGCTGATGAGTTGCTCGGCCCGCCTGCCGGTTTACCTGCTGATGATCGCCGCGCTGGTTCCATCGGGCCGGGTGCCGCTGCTGACGAAAGTCGGGATCATGCTGTTCATGTATTTCCTGGGAACCTTCGGGGCCTTTGCGTTCGCGTGGCTTTTCAAGCGCACGCTGCTCAAGGGCGAGCCGCCGCTCATGATCATGGAGTTGCCGCCCTATCATCTCCCGCGCATCAAGGATGTCGCGCAGCACATGGTCGAGCGCGCGTGGATTTTCCTCCGCCGCGCGGGCACCGTGATTCTCGGCATCAGCATCGTGCTCTGGTTTCTCGCGGCTTATCCGAAGGCACCCGAGCCGGTCTCGGCGCAGCAGCAACTGGCGCAGAGTTACGCTGGCCGCACCGGGCATCTGATCGAGCCGCTGATCAAGCCCCTGGGTTTCGACTGGCAGATCGGCATCGGACTCGTGACGTCGTTTGCCGCCCGCGAAGTCTTTGTCAGCACGATGAGCGTGGTTTTCAACACGGAGACCAACGACGACGACACCACCCCGCTGCGGCAGGCAATGCAGGCCGCAAAATGGCCCGACGGCCGGCCTCTCTTCACGCCGCTGACCTGTATCAGCCTGATGATCTTTTACGTCTTCGCGATGCAGTGCATGAGCACAATTGCGATTGTCCGGCGCGAAACGAATTCCTGGAAATGGCCGCTATTCCAAACCGCCTACATGACTGGCACTGCGTGGATTTTGTCGTTCATTGTCTTTCAAGCCGGCCGCGCGCTCGGCTTTTGAAATGACCGCTTCCTTCCAAACCTTTGCCGCCCTCTGCGTCGTGGCCATTGCAGCCGCTGCCTTGATTTACTCTGTGGTGCGCAAGCGTGGAGCCTCCAGCTGCGGGAGCGGCGGCTGTTCGGCCGTCAGTCCCGAGGTGAAAAAATTGCAGGCGAGACTGAGACGCTAAGCCGGCGCTGGTTTAAGGCGCGGGGCGGAGTTTATAACGTGCCCGCTTCCAGCTGATCGAGATAGATGAATTCCGGCGCTTTGACGCCGGCGTCTTTGCGAATCTGGACCAGGCGCGGCGATTCAAAAAAAGCCTTCGCATCGGCGATCGAAGTCCAGGCGGAGAAATGGACGATCCGGCGCGGGTCGTTTTCGTATTTCAAAACTTGATAAGAACGTTCTCCCGCCTCTTTGCGAATGCCGGCGGCGCCATCGAACACTTTTTTCCACGCCGCGTAGTCGGCGACTTCGTGGATGATCAGGACATGTTGCATGGAGAGTAAGTAGGGCGGGTCTTTGCCCCGCCCTGATTTTTAACCACAAAGACGCAAAGGAACAAAGGTCGATCCGCTGGCTTGATCCTGCTGCGCGGCTTTCTTTGGGCCTTTGTCCCTTTGTGGTTAGAATTCCAGATTAAGGTGCGCGTTTCAGGCCGACGAGATCGTGCTCGCTCAGTTTCAGGTAAACCGAGGGCATCGAGCCGTAGCGCGTCCAGATCCAGAGTTCGCCGGGGTGGGGCTCCAGGATGAACGGGTATGAGGCCGAGCCCTTGGCCTGGCGGGTGATCACCACGGGCGAGGACCAGCTCTTCGCATCGTCGTCCGAATAGGTCATGGAAAATTCCCGGCGCTGGCTTCTGACTCCGTTGACGTAGGCGGCCGACGGTCCGGAATTGGGCGGGATCGCGGCTCCTTCCATTGCCAGCCGGCTCCAGATCAGCACGAGCCGGCCGCTGGCCAGGCGTTTCATGTAACCGGGTGCCGCCGCGGAGTCCAACTGGCTCGGGCGTACCTCCAACCAGTTGTAGCCGTGGTCATCGGAATACGCTTCCCAGAATTTTCCGTAGCCGGTCCGGATCAACATCATGAGCCGTCCGTTGGAAAGTTCGGCGACCGTGGCCTCGATGGCGCCGTCGTGGTGGCCGTTTCCGCCCAGATCAATGAGATTGCTGCGCGACCAGGTCTTGCCGTCGTCAGCCGAGACGAATCCGTACATTCCCCAGTGGCCGGGATTCTGCAGGGTGACTTGAATCGGCACCACGATGTGGCCGCTGCCGGTCTGGATCGAACTGACGATCGTGCCGTAATGGCCTTCGTCACCACCGCCTTGGTACTGCTGCGGTTCGGCCCAGGTTTCGCCCTGGTCGGTACTGCGGGTCATCCAGAGATTTTGCCTCTTGTGGAAGGAGGGCGACCAATCGCGCTTGGCTTCGTCCCAGCGCGTCTCGAGTCCGCCGATGGTCTCGAAGAGGAGGACCAGCACGCCGCTCTTGGTGAGAATCAGCGGTCCGCGCGTTGGCACCACCGGCGAATTCGCCGGGCGGATGGGACGCGGCTTGGACCAGGTCTGGCCATTGTCCGTGCTGACAATGGTCGCATTGCCTTCGGGAGGAACGGAAATGAACCGGCCATCGGGCAGGACGACGACGGTCTGCTGGTCGAACACCCCGGGCAGGCGGATCGGCGGGGAGGAGAGGGCGGGGTGGCGCCAACGCCCGAGTTCAGCTTCCGACAGCTGCTCGGCGGAAAAAGCCAGCGAGCCAAGCGCGCAGGCGGTGAAAACAACGCCGGCCCAGCGGGCCAGGGTTTGGGGGAATGACGTCAACATAGGGGGTGGGGTTTGCCGACACACTCAAGCGCAGTCGCCGGAAACGCCGGTGATGGCGATGAGAGACTGGGATGAAGCCCGCTCGGGCTGCCAAGGGTCAAATCCTATCTTTCGTCCTCCGTGCGCGCGCCTGTGAGCGCCGCGGGAAAACCGGCCAGGACGCTGTCGGCCTTCCTCTTCATTTCAACACGGCGGCGATCTGCTTTTCCGTGAGGGCCATGGGGTGCCCTTCCCAAACGACCTTCCCGGTCTTATCGACGAGCAGCGCATGCGGAATTCCCTGGATCGCGAACTGCCGGCTGAAGGCGCCGTTGAGGTCGAGGGCGGTGGAATAGTTCATCGGAACTTTCTGCAGGAATTGGGTGATGACGTCCCTTTTCTCCTGGGTGATCCCGATCACGACGAGGCCCTCGCCCTTATGTTTTTTATAAATCTCGTTGAGATGGGGAATGCTCGTGCGGCAGGGCGGGCACCACGTGGCCCAGAATTCCACGATCATCGGTTTCCCGGCTGTGGTCGGTCGGCCGTTCAAATAGTCCAGCTTCAGCTCCGGCAGTTTTTGATTAAGCATGGATTTGTCGGCTGTCGCTTGGGCTGAACCGGCCCAGGCCAGCGCGATCAGAAACGAGATGAGGCCTTTGGTTGTTTTCATGGGATGAACTTCAGTTTCGGACGTGGGGCAGGGCGGCGGTGCATTTGTTGGCCGATTTTTGTTTTTGGACGCTCCTAGTGGTCATGGCCAGCGTAGATCCACATCGACTTGGTTTTCCCCGCACGGACAAAGCCGCATTTCCTGTAGAAATCGAACGCTTTCCCATCGGCGACCAGCATGTGCATGTGAAACGAAGCGTATTTCTTTTTCAGCCGGCGCACGATTTCGGCACCAATTCCCCTTCCTTGGAATTCGGGCAGTACGATCAGATGCGGATAGTAGACGACGAGGAAACCGTCGGAGATTGCATTGCCGAGCCCGATCAACCGCTGGCCGGACCATGCGGTGATAAGTGAATCCGAATTGCGAAGCGCCTTTTTCAAAAGGAGTCCCTTTTTGGCGGATGACCAATCGTTTGCCCGGTACAGCGCGATGAGCTGCTTGAGGGGAAGCTTGCGATCGAGTTTGTAGGAGATGGCGCTCATTTTTTACGTGGCAGCTGAGAGTCGCGAAATCCGGGCCCGGCCGATCGGCAGGACAACCAGCGCGGCGATCACGCACAGGGCGCCGGCGCTGAAGAAGGCCAGGGTGTAGCTGCCGGTCGTGGTGCGCAGGATGCCGGCGCCGTAGGCGGCGAACGCGGCGCCGACTTGGTGGCTCGCGACCACCCAGCCGAAGACGATGCTGGCTTTCTCGCGGCCGAAAACTTCGCCGGTGAGTTTCACCGTCGGCGGCACCGTCGCGATCCAGTCGAGTCCGTAAAAAACCGCGAACACACCCAGCCCTGCCGGGGAGCCGAGGAGCGCGGCGGGGAGGAAGAGCAGCGAAAGGCCGCGCAGGCCGTAGTAGGAAAACAGGAGGTAGCGGCAATTGAAGCGGTCGCTCAACCAGCCCGACGCCGTGGTCCCGACGAGATCGAGGAGGCCCATGGCCGCGAGCAGGCTGGCCGCCCGCACTTCCGGAATACCGCAGTCGAATGCGGCTGAGATGAGATGCGTGCCAATGAGTCCATTGGTGCTCGCGCCGCAGACGAAGAACGATCCGGCCAGCAGCCAGAAGTCCCGCATCCGTGCGGCTTCGAACAAGACAACGATGGCGCGCTTTGCCGGGTTGCCGGTGGTGGTGATCGGCGCGACTGCGGCACCCGGTTCGCCATAGGGGCGTTGGCCGACATCATACGGATTGTCGCGCATCAGCCAGCCGATCAGCGGGAGTGCGAGGAGCGCCGCACCCGCCACCACCAAGGGAGCTCCGCGCCAGCTATGCGCCGTCACCACCGTGGCGAGGCTCGGAAGGAAAATCAGCTGGCCCGTCGCGGCGCTGGCAGTGAGCAGACCCATCACCAGTCCGCGCCGTTGCGTGAACCAGCGGTTGGCCACGGCGGCCCCGAGCACGGTCGCCGCCAGGCCGGAACCCGCGCCGACCACCACGCCCCACAGGACCACGAATTGCCAGTAGTGCGTGGCCACGACCGAAAGACCATAACCGCCCGCGATCAGCGCCATCGCGGCCATCATCGTCCGGCGCAATCCGAACCGCTGGTACAGCGCCGCTGCGAATGGGCCGATCAGCCCGTAGAGGAAAATATTAATCGAGACGATCGATGACACCGTCGCGCGGCTCCATTGAAACTCGTTGCCCAGCGGCAGCAGCATGACGCCTGGCGCGGCGCGCGATCCGGCGGCCGCCAACAAGGTGAAGAACGTCACTCCCGCTACGATCCACGCATAGTGCAGTCGTGGAGGCGTGGTGGTCGCGCGCATGAGGATGCGCTACGATGCCTTGGCGGCGCGCCGTGGCAAGTGGGCTCGAACTGCCCGGATTTTAACCACAAAGGGACAAAGGCACGAAGAAAACCACCGGAACAGGAATTGGCGCAAACCAATATCCAGACAACGGCTGAGTTCGATTACTCCTCCGGATCGACTCTGTGCCTTTGTCCCTTTGTTGTTAAAAAATCCGGATGAAAGGCGGGTCGAAGGCCCGCCCTACTTGGTCACCACTTCCACTGCAGCCACGTCCATGCGACGGTCACCGCATGGTGGGCGACTTCGCCGAGGAAGATAAAATAAAGGGCGCCGACGGTGAACGCGACGAAGCCGCAGAGGATGAACACGCCGTCGCGCTCCAACAGTCCGCACGCCAGTAGAAAAATCGCCCAGGCCGGCAGCAGGTTGGAAAAGGGGATCGGCAGCGGGAGCAGCAGGATGAGGGCCGAGATCAGAATCACGATGGCGTGCAGTTGATTCAGCAGTGGCGTGCTCGTGAGGACCGGCCAGCGCGGACGCAGCACGGATTCGAGAATCCAGATGACGCGTTCCGTCAGCGTCAGGACCTTGCCGAAAAATCCCGCCGGGAGTTTCACGCGCTGGATTTTCTTGGGCAGCCACGGCCGCTGGCCGAGCGAAAGCCGCAGGGCGATCAACACGATGGCGAAACCGATCGGAGTGGACAACCCGGGGAGCGGCACCGGCTGGATGAAGGGCAGTACCAGCAGGATGATCAGCAATATGTAGGCGCGGGCGCGCAGGGTGTAGATCACTTCGCGCAAGGTCACGGCCCGGTGGCCGGCGCGCTCATGCAGTTTCGCCAGTTCCTCGGACAACTTGCGGGGCAGATGCGGATGCTGGGGCACGTGGCGTTTCACGTGCCGCGTTTGTTGCCGTAGAGTTCGACGTGCAGGCGGAATGCATAACGGTAACCGCGCGCCTTGCACAGTTCCCCCAGCCAGTCCGCTTTCGCCCGCAAGGCCGCGGTCGTTGTGCCTTCGGGCATCAGCAGGATTTTGTGCGGGGGAATGTCGCAGTCCAGCGAGCGAAGCATGCCTTCGAGTTCTTCCACATCCCCCGGCGCGGAGATGACGAACTTGAATTGGTAAGCATAGTGCTTGATCCAGTCGCGCACCACCGCGGCCTGCCAGCGGGTCGCCTCGTGTTTTTTCCGCCACGGGCCGTGCTGCACGGCGTCGGGCGCGGAATTGAGCAGTTTGGGCGAAAGCGATGCGAGATCGCAGGCGATGCCCTCGGGCGCAACCGTGGCGGCGGTTTCGATCGTGATGTGGTAGTCGCGTTGCTTCAGCTCGGCGGCGAGCGTGCGAATTTCCTTCGCAATCATCGGCTCGCCACCGGTCAGGACCACGTGCCGCGCCGAGGCATGGCTTTCGACTTCGGCAACGATCGACGCCACCGTCCGGTTCTCGCCTTCGGGATTCCACGACGCATAAGGCGTGTCGCACCACGCGCAGCGCAGGTTGCAGCCGCTGGTGCGGACAAACACCGAGGGTACACCGGTCAGTTCGCCTTCGCCTTGGAGCGAATAAAAGATTTCCGAGATCAGCACGGGGAGGGTTTTAACACGGAGGACGCGGAGGGCACGGAGTTTTCTTGGTTTCCTGTCGGTCAGGTGGACTTGTCCGCCGTAGGCCCGGCGAAGGCAGGATGGCCTGCAGCCCGCCGTATTGGCCGTTTTTTATCAAACGGGCTTGCCCGGAATGGGCTCTGCGGAAAGGTAGACCGTTGGGTCCTCCAAACCTGCCAGGGCGAACGCCTCGCGCCGTTCGACACAGGTCCCGCATTTTCCGCAGTGCACGGCTTCGCCTTTGTAACAGGACCACGTGCGGGAAAAATCCACGCCGAGTTGCGCCCCCAAAGCCGCGATCGCGCCTTTGTTCAGGGCAATGAACGGCCGCAGGAGTAGAACCTGCGCATCGGTTCCCAAGTGCATGGCGTTGCCCATCGCCTGCATAAAGTCCTCCCGGCAATCACGATAGATCGCATGATCGCCCCCGTGCGCCGCGATGACCAAGCCTTCGGCCCCGATGCTTTCGGCGAATCCGGTGGCCACCGAGAGCATGATGGCGTTTCGGAAGGGCACGACCGTCTGCTTCATGTTCGACGCTTCGTAATGGCCTTCCGGGATGCTGCCGCCGCTCGCCAGGAGCGCGGACGCGAACAAGCGATCCATAAACCGCAAGGGCACTGTTTCATGGCGGATTTTCAGCTTGGCGGCGTGTTCGGCGGCAAAAGGGAGTTCGCGTGGGTTGTGCTTCGAGCCATAGTCGAAACTCACGGCAGCGGCCACGGTGTGCGCCTTCCGCGCCCAATAGAGCGCAGTGACCGAGTCCATGCCACCTGAGCAGAGAACAACGACTTTCATCCGGAAAACATTGGCCGCAATCCCGGGAAAAGTCACAAACAGAAAAGCGATGGTGATCTTCCACGACCCGCAATGTGCCACGTATGGCTCTTCCGCGCGTCCCGAGCAACCGGCCCGGGTCACGCGGAGCGCCGAGCATCTCCGGGCGGCCCATCCCGACTGGACCTGGCAGACGCCTCCACCCGGGACGAGTGTGACCGACGATATCCTCCTCCTCGCCCACACCCCCGCCCATCTCAAACGTCTCGCCCAACCGCGCGATTTCGATGCCGACACGCCTTACTTCCCCGGCATTGCCGTTCATGCCCGTCGCGCGGTGGCCTCGGCCGTGGCCGCGACCCGGCATGCGCTCACGCAACGCACCCCGGTATTCTCCCTCATGCGTCCGCCGGGGCACCACGCCACGGCCGGCGAGGCGATGGGCTTTTGTTACCTCAACAGCATCGCGGTGGCCGCGCTTGCGGCCCATCGCGACCTGGGAGCGGCGCGGGTGGCGGTTTGGGACTTCGATGCCCACCACGGCAATGGCACCGAATCCATCCTGCATGAGGCCGGCAGCGCGTTTTTCTTCGCTTCGGTGCACCAGTTGCCCGGTTACCCTGGCACCGGTGCCGGGGATCTCGGTCCCCGCATCCGCAACTGGCCGGTCGCCCCGCGGACGCCGCGGCCGCGGCACATGGCCGCACTTGAGGCTTCGCTCAAGGCGGTCGTCGCCTTTGCCCCTGATCTGATCCTTATTTCCGCCGGGTTTGATGCTTACGCGCACGATCCGATCACGGAAATGACGCTGGAACGCGACGATTTTGCCACGCTTGGCCGCTGGCTGCGGGAAACGGGATTGCCGGCCGCCGCCATCCTGGAAGGCGGCTATAGCCCCGATCTGCCTTTGCTGATTGATGCTTTCCTGACCGCTTGGGATAATACCGCCTCTTAAGCATGATTTCGCGCTTCCTTCCGCTCCGCCTTCGACGTTTGCTCGGGGTGAAAGTGACTTCCCGCCCTCCTTCTTTCCAACTGATTGAACAACCCGCGCAGCTGGCGCCGCTTCTGGCGGCCCTGGATCGAGTCGACGAGGTGGCCCTCGATACAGAGGCGGACAACATGTTTCACTACCGCACGCGGGTCTGCCTGTTGCAGTTCCTGATCGAAGGGGATGTTTTTCTCGTCGATGTGCTGGCCCCGGGCATCCAACTCGACGAAATCTGGACCCGCCTCGCCAAAAAACATCTGGTGATGCATGGGAGCGACTTCGACCTGCGCCTGCTGCACGATCTTTGCAAGTTCAAGGCCCACAGCCTCTTCGACACCATGCTGGCCGCCCAACTGTTGGGCCGCCAACGCATTGGGCTGGCCGCCTTGTTGGAAGAGCACTTTGGCGTCGCCCTCGACAAGGCGGGCCAGAAGGCCAACTGGTCCAAGCGGCCGATCACCCCCAAGCTGCTCGATTACGCCGCGCTCGACGTCTGGCATTTGCCGGCGCTCCGCGATATTCTCACCCGCGAACTCGCCCGGCTCAACCGGCTCGACTGGATGGAGCAACAATGCCGGGCGCAGATCGAGGCGGGCACGAACGGATTTGCCCCGCCCGACGAGAACGACTGGCGCATTGGAAAATCCGAGCGCCTGCGGGGCCGCGGCCAGACCACGTTGCACGCGATCTGGCATTGGCGTCAGGCTCAGGCACAACGGATCGATGTACCTCCTTTCAAGGTCTGCTCGAACGACCTGCTGCTGAAATTATCGTTTGCCGCCGAGGCGGACGACGCCACTCCGCAGACCGTGCTGGGCTCCGTGGATCTCGGCAAACGTCATGATCGCATCTTCCCGTCCCTGTCCGAGGCCGTGCGTGCCGGGCTGGAGCGGGAACCGAAGACCCTGCCGCGGCGGCCGGGCCGCGATTCCCGGTTTGCCCCGCTGACCCAGGCGGAAATCGATTTGTTGGAGCGCATCAAAGTGGACCGCGACGCCGTGGCGGCGCGCCTGGAGTTTGAGCCCACGCTGATCGCCAATCGCGCGCAGCTCGCGCAAATCGCCCGGGCCCCCGAACGTCTGACCGAAGTGTTGCTGCCCTGGCAGGCCGAGCTCCTGCGGGATGCGCCTTCGTTGAAGCTGGCGCAATAGGAACACGCATGCGTGGTAGGGCGCGGACCTCCGTTCCGCGCCGGGCACAAGGACATTCCCGGCGGCGATCCTCCGTCGCCCAGCCTATGGAGGACAGGGTGGAATCGCCGCCCTACCGAAATGCCACGGACGAAATTCGGACAACCGGGCACGCTGCCCGGGATTTGGCTTTGCGCCTCCGAGCGCGTTCGCCTGAGTCTTGCGGCCCCGCTGTGCCCACGTCTTCCGCCAACGCCAACATTGCCCGCCATCTTTCGCTGATGGCGGCGCGCCGGCCGGGCCAGGCGGCGCTCAAAATCCCGCGTGGCCGCACCGCCGATGGCCGGATCGATTATCTCACGCTCACGTTCGCGGAATTGGATGCCGAGGTGGACGCCTGGTGCGCGCGACTCGCGGCCCGCGGAATCCGCCGCGGCGACCGTACGCTGGTGATGGTGCGCCAAGGCCTGCCGTTGATCGCTTCGGCGTTCGCGCTGTTCAAGCTCGGGGCGGTGCCAGTCGTGATCGATCCGGGAATGGGCCTGAAAAGCTTTCTCGCCTGCGTCGCCCGCTCGCAACCGCGGGCGCTGGTCGGCATTCCCCTCGCGCAAATCCTGAGCCGGATCTTTCGCGGCGCGTTTCGCAGCGTGGAGGTGCGGGTGGGCGCGAGCGGTTCGCTCCTCGGACGCCTGACCTTGGCCAATGCTGGCCCTCCCGGTTCTTCCTTTGAAATGGCGGCGAGCGACTCCCGCGACCTCGCGGCGATTCTTTTTACGTCGGGTTCGACCGGCGCGCCGAAAGGCGTGGTGTACGAGCACGGGATGTTTGAGGCGCAGGTGCGCTTGATTCGCGAGGCGTATGGAATTTCGCCGGGCGAAATCGACCTGCCGTTGCTCCCGGTTTTTGCGCTGTTCAATCCGGCGCTGGGGATGACTACCATCGTGCCGGAAATCGATCCGCGCCGCCCGGCATGCGTCGATCCCGCGCGGATCGTCCAGGCGATCCAGCAGGAGAACGTCACCACCTCCTTCGGATCGCCTACGCTCTGGCGGAAAATCGGCGATTATTGCCAGACCCAGGGGAAAACGTTGCCGAGCCTGCGCCGGGTTTTGTGCGCCGGCGCTCCGGTACCCGCGGCGCTGTGGAAAAATTCACGGACATGGCTGCCCAACGGACGCCTGCACAGTCCCTACGGCGCAACCGAAGCGCTGCCGGTGAGCACCGTTTCCGTGGATGAAATCGAATCGCTTTCCGGACCGGGTGCCTGCGTCGGAAAACCGCTGGCGGAGATCACGGTGAAAGTGATCGCCATCGACGATGGCCCAATATCTCAGCTCTCCGGTACTCGCGAGCTGGACCGCGGCGAGATCGGCGAAATTATTGTGCGCGGGCCCGTGGTCACGCGGAGCTACGATCAGCTCCCCGGGGCGACGGCGGCGGCTAAAATCGGAGCTAACATTCAACACTCAACGCTCAACGCCCAACGCTCAAGTGATGACGGTGCTCCTGACTTGGGCGTTAAACGTTCTGCGTTGGACGTTGAGTGTTCCTCCCCATCCGGCGAGGTGGTCTGGCACCGCATGGGGGATTGTGGCTATCTCGACGCGGAAGGCCGGCTCTGGTTTTGCGGCCGCAAAGCCGAACGAGTCGAAACCGGGACCGCCACGCTGCACACCGAGCTCTGCGAACAACGGTTCCGCACGCATCCGCGGGTGGGGCGATGCGCGCTCATCGGCTTGGGCGAACGCGGCCGGCAACGCCCGGCTCTTGTGGTGGAATGGGCGGCGTCCTCCGCCCCGGAGGCGAAGGCTTTCGCCGGCGAACTCCGCGAACTCGCGCGGCAGCATCCTGAGACCGCGGCGATCGGGACCTTTTTCTTTCGCGCCAAATTTCCGGTGGATGTGCGACACAACGCCAAGATCCACCGGCTGACGCTCGCAAAATGGGCGGCGAACACGCCTAGTTTTTCCCCGGCGTGAAAACGGAATCAAACGAAGGCAATTCTCCGGTCCTGGTCACCGGTGGCACGGGCTTTCTCGGGCGGCGCCTGGTCGACCGGCTGCTGGCGCAAGGCCGGACGGTGATTGTGCTGGGCCGGACGCCCGCGCCCGATCTCGAGATGCGTGGCGTAAAATTTATCCGCGCCTCGCTGGATGACACCGCGGCCGTGCAGGCCGCCTGTGTTGGGGTCGGGACGGTGTTTCACGTGGGCGCCAAGGTCGGCGTCTGGGGCCGTTACCAGGATTTTTTCCGCACGAATGTGCTCGGCACCCGCGCCCTGCTGCAAGGAGCGCGGGACTGTGGCGTGCGGCGTTTCATTCATACCAGCACGCCGAGCGTGGTGTACAACGGGCGTGATCTGGCCAACGCCGACGAATTGCTGCCGCTGACGACCTCCTGCCCGAGCCCCTATCCGCTCACGAAAGCGCTGGCCGAGCGCGAAGTGCTGGCGGCCAATTCCCCCGCATTTCGCACCGTCGCCCTCCGGCCGCACCTGATTTGGGGTGTCGGCGATCCCCATCTCGTGCCGCGGGTGCTGGCGCGCGCGCGGGCTGGCCGGTTGCGCATCATCGGGCACGGGAAAAACGTTGTGGACATGGTTCACGTCGAAAATGCGGTGGACGCGCATCTGCTGGCCGAAGCCGCGCTGGAAAATAAAACCGCGGCAGGAAGAGCATTTTTCATCACAAATGACGAACCCGTGGTGCTGTGGGACTGGATCAACGCGCTCCTCGTCGCGCTGGGCGAGCGCCCGGTGACGAAAAAGATTTCCCTGGCCGCGGCCACGGTGGTGGGTGCGTTCTGCGAGACGGCGTGGAGCGTACTGCCCTTGCGTACGGAACCGCCACTGACGCGATTCGTCGCCTCCGAGCTCGCGAAGGATCACTGGTTCAATCCCGCTGCGGCCCGCCGCGATCTCGGCTATGTGCCTCGAATCGGCATGGCCGCCGGGACGGCTGAATTGGTGGCGCATCTGAAACAGACCAAAAGCCAGGGCGTGGTTTCAAATTGGAGCGGGTAGGGCGAATCCTTCGGATGAGCCGTTCGGATGCCCGGCTCGTCGGGGACGACTCGCCCGACCCATTTCGCGGTGCTCAGGATGACAAACGCGGCAAAAAACAGCTTACAGCTTAAACCCTACAGCTTGGAACTTCTCTGCCTCACCGCTTCGAAGAGCGTAATGATCGTCGCCATGGCGACATTGAGCGAGTCGGCCTGGCCGGCCATGGGGATGCGCACCGGCAAATCAGCATTTTTCAGCCAGAATTCGCTCAGCCCGTATTGTTCGCTGCCCATCACGACGGCGAGCGGCCCACGCAAATTGGCGTCGCTGTAAAGGCTTTCGGCGGCGGGCGTGGTGGCGACGGTGCGGATCTTTTTTTCGCGGAGCCAGGCATGCACCCTTTCGCTCTCCTCGACGACGCAGGGCACGGAGAACAGCACGCCGGTGGATGCGCGCACGACGTTGGGATTGAAAATATCGGTGACGGGATCGCAGACGATCACGGCTTCGCAGCCGGCGGCGTCGGCGCTGCGCAGGATCGTGCCGAGATTTCCCGGTTTCTCGATCGCTTCGACCACGAGCACGAAAGGCGTGGCGGACAACGTCAGGTCGGAGAGGGCGCGGCGCCATTGCGGTGCGACCGCCAGCAGGCCGTCGGGCCGCTCGCGATAGGCGACCTTCGCAAACGCGTCCTTGGACAGCTCGAACAGCTGGGCACCGGCCTGCCGGGCCTGTTCGATCAAGGCGGGCTCGTTTTCACCCAGGAACCATTCCGGCGAATAGAACAGTTCGCGCAACACCACGCGCTTTTCGAGCGCGCGGCGGATTTCGCGATAGCCCTCCACGAGGAAGACGCCGGTTTCGTCGCGCGGCCGGCGGTCGCGCAGCCGCACTAGTTCCTTGATGCGCGGATTCTGGAGGCTGGTGATTTTTTCGGGAGGACCCACGGGGAGAGAGAACAGAGGGACGATTTCAACCGCAATTTAGTTTTCGGAGGCCCAATCCTCCCGCGGATGGCGCGGAGGAACGCGAATTGGAGCAGTTTGAATGAAACCGTAGCCGTTCTCATGTGATTGCGAGGAGCGACGCGACGAAGCAATCCAGCTGGTTGGGCACGGCGCGCTTCGTGCACCTAGCAATGACAATGCCGGAAGGCGGCTGCACTTTAATCTAACCATTCTAACCAGCGTTGGCGGTGTTTATCCGCGCCATCCGCGGGAAAAGTCCGGATGAGGTTCTGATTGCGGCGCTGCAGCTCCCCGCGTTCTGTCTGTTCCGTGGGTAAGAAGAAAAAGTTCAACGACCAGCCATTCGCCTATCACCAGGAGATCGAACTGGAGATCAGCACCCTGACCAACCTCGGCTCCGGCCTGGGCCGGGTCCTCCTGCCCAACGCCCCCGCGCCCGAAACGGCGCCAACCGATCAAAGCTCCGGCGAGGCGGATGAAGGCGAACCAGAGGTAGGAGGCCCTGGAGGATGGGTGGTGATGGTCCCGTTCACCCTGCCAGGCGAACGGATCCGGGCGCGGGTATTCCGCAATCACCGCAATTTTTCCGAAGCCGATGTGGTCGAGATCCTGACGCCCTCGCCGCATCGAGTGGTTCCTCCCTGTCCGGTGTTCGGGCGTTGCGGGGGCTGCCAGTACCAGCATCTCGCGTATGCGGAGCAACGGCTCTGGAAACAGCGGCAGGTCGGGGAATTGTTGCAGCACATGGCCGGACTCGCGTTTCCCGTGGCGCCGGTCATCGCCTCGCCGAAGCAATACGGCTATCGCTCGAAGATCACGCCGCACTACAATCCGCCGCGCATTCGTCATGGGGCGTCGGACGCCCCGCTGGATTTCCCCATTGGATTTCTGCGCCAGGGAACGCGGTTCGATCTCGTCGATGTGCCGCGTTGTGAGATCGCCACCGAGGGAATCAACGCGCGCCTCGGCCCGGCGCGCGCCGATCTCCAGGCCCGGGCGGCCGCGGGCGACTTCATCCGCGGTGGGACGTTGCTGGTGCGGGAAGCGGGCGGGGTGGTGACGACGGACTACGATACGATCATCACTGAGGAGATTGCGTCGGACTCCGGCCCGCCGCTGCGCCTGCGTTTCCTGGCGCGCGATTTCTTCCAGAACAATCCCTTCATTCTGCCGGCTTTCACGACTTATGTGCGTGAACAGGCGGCGAAGAGCGGGGCACGCTTTTTGGTGGATGCCTATTGCGGCAGCGGATTGTTCGCCCTCTCGGCGGCGTCCGCGTTCGAACGGGTGGCGGGAATCGAAATCAGCGCGAGCTCGATCGGATTTGCCCGGGAAAATGCCACGGCCAACGGCATTGCCAACGCCACCTTTCAAGCGGGCGATGCCGCCGCGATCTTCGCGGGATTGGATTTCCCGCCGGCGGACACGGCGGTGATCATCGATCCGCCGCGCAAAGGCTGCGACGAGAGTTTCCTGACCCAGCTCTTCGCCTTTGGGCCGCGGAGCGTGGTGTACGTGAGTTGCGATCCTGCCACCCAGATGCGCGACCTCCGCCTCTTTTCCGCGGCCGGCTACACGCTCAGCGCGGTGCAGCCCTTCGATCTCTTCCCGCAAACCCGCCACCTCGAGTGTGTCATTACGCTCCGGCGGGAATGAGCGGACTCATCGAGATTGCGTTCCGCCGTGTTTTGGCGAGAACTCGGCGTGCGTCGCGCTTCCACTCTTTCTTTTATG
>CAMAPG010000025.1 GCA_945859965.1 Opitutus sp. GAS368
AGGCGCGAACATCATTTGCACGCAGGAGCTCTTCCGCTCGCAGTATTTCTGCCAGAGCGAAGACCACGAGAATTTCAAACTGGCCGAACCCATCCCGGGGCCGAGCACGGCGGCGTTCCAGAAGCTCGCGAAGAAATACAAGGTCGTCATCATCGCTTCGCTTTTCGAAAAGCGGTCGTCGGGCCTTTATCATAACACCGCGGTGATCATCGATGCCGATGGATCCCTGCTGGGTATCTACCGGAAGATGCACATTCCGGACGATCCGCTCTACTACGAGAAATTCTATTTCACCCCGGGCGACACCGGCTTTCGCGCCTGGGACACGAAGTATGGCAAGATCGGCGTGCTGGTGTGTTGGGATCAATGGTATCCCGAAGGCGCTCGGCTGACCGCCTTGCAAGGAGCCGAGATTATTTTTTATCCGACCGCCATCGGCTGGCATCCGCTGGAAAAGGCGGAGTATGGAGAAAACCAGCACGGCGCCTGGGAAATCATCCAGCGAGGCCATGCGGTCGCCAACGGCTGCTATGTGGCGGCGGTCAACCGCATCGGCGTGGAAAAACCGGTGGGCGGGGAGGGAATTGAATTCTGGGGCCAGAGTTTCGTGGCGGGCACGAGCGGCCAGATCATTGCCAAGGCCAGCGTCAAAAAAGAGGAGATCCTGCTGGTCCCGATCGATCTCGGGAAGGTCGATGTCACCCGCACGCACTGGCCGTTCCTCCGCGACCGCCGCATCGATGCGTACGGCGACATCACGAAGCGGTTCATCGACTGAGGACGGCTCGACGAAGGGAATGTGGAAAGCCGGAAACAATCCGCGCTTTTTCCTGGTTTCCTGAGTTCCAGATTCGATCGATTTACTCCAGTAATCCGCGCCGCGCTGCCCCTCGATGAGCTCACGCCTTTCCCAATCCGCAATCCGCAATCCGCGATCCGTAATTCAGCCCACTCCCGTGACGCTCGGCTTTCGCATGCCGGCGGAATGGGAGCGGCAGGAAGCGGTCTGGCTGTCGTGGCCGCATAACCTGAAAACGTGGCCGGGTTATTTCCGCCCCATCCCGGCGAAATTCGCCGAGATTGTCGCGCACATCAGCCGGTTTGAAGAGGTGCGCATCAACATCGCCAAACCGCTTCAGGCC
The DNA here is from genome assembly GCA_945859965.1 of Opitutus sp. GAS368. Lineage (GTDB taxonomy): Bacteria > Verrucomicrobiota > Verrucomicrobiia > Opitutales > Opitutaceae > CAMAPG01. Next base: position 1,143 of record CAMAPG010000025.1, read on the forward strand.
GGGGCGTGGGCTCTCATCACGAAGGCGGGGGCGGACCTTGCGAAGGTCACGTTCTATAATCATCCCACCAACGATTCCTGGTGCCGGGATCATGGGCCGATCTTTGTGAAGAACGACCGGACCGGCGAAGTGGCGCTCACGGACTGGGACTACAATGCGTGGGGCGGGAAATATCCTCCGTTCGACAAGGATAACACGATTCCCCCAAAGATTGCGAAGGCGCTTGGTTTGCGCCGGTTTGAAAAGAAAATGATCCTCGAGGGCGGCTCGATCGAGCTGAATGGCTCGGGCCTGCTGCTGACGACGGAAGCCTGCCTGCTGAACAAGAACCGCAATCCCGACCTCACGAAAGCGCAGATCGAACAAAACCTCCGCGACTATCTGGGAGTGCATACGATTCTCTGGCTCGGCGACGGAATCATCGGGGACGATACCGACGGACACATCGACGATCTCAGCCGGTTCTTTTCCGCGGACGGCATCGTGACGGTCGTTGAAAGCAACCGCCGGGACAAAAATTACAAAATCCTCCAGGAAAACCTCGAGCGGCTGCATGCCTTGCGCACGCCGGCCGGAAAGAAATTCAAGATTGTGACGCTGCCGATGCCGAAGCCGTGTTTTTGCGACGGACAGCAACTGCCGGCGAGCTATGCGAATTTCCTGGTGATCAACGGGGCGGTGCTGATGCCGGCGTTTCGTCAGCCCAAAAAGGATGCCGAGGCGGCCGAAGTATTGGCGGGCTGTTTTCCGGGGCGGGAGATTATTCCTGTCGATTGCTTGGAACTCGTTTGGGGTCTCGGCACTCTCCATTGTATCTCCCAGCAGCAACCCGCCTGATCCGGGCTCTGCTCTACGTGTGCCTGACAAATGCGGACAATCTTTCGATGAAATCCCCCCTGGTTCTTCTTGGTTTCCTCAGCTTTGCCCTCATCGGCTGCGACTCCGTGTCGGATGCGGCCGGCAGTGTCCGGAACAAGCTGACCGCGCATGAACAACCGCGGACCCAGGTGTTCGCTGCGGATCAACGCGCCACGTTTGAAGCGGCCCGGGTTGCGCTTGGCGCTTCGGGCTACCGATTGGTGCGCGGTGGAGCGGCGCAGGGCGAAATGGAGGCGATGAGTTCACTTTTGAACGACGGCTCCCGCGGTACCCGTCAAATCACCCTCAAGGCCCGGTTTGGGTTGGCGGCGGCAGGAGGGACGGAAGTGCAGCTTTGGTTGAAGGAAGCCGTTGAACTTGAGTCCAACCGGGCCTCCGGTCGGGCGACAGAGCGCGCCATCCGGAATCCGGCGCTTTATGAAGTTTTCTTCCGGGATATGCAGGTCGCGCTGACCGGCAAGAAGGGGCCGTAGCTTAAGCAGTCATGGGCAAGGCTTAGTGTAGGGCCAAGTCCGGTCCGGAATGGCCGCTTAGTGTCCAAACTGGAAGGCTTTGGCGCGGCTTAAACGGCCCAAATTTACTCTTGCGGGGGACGGCCTCATTGGGCGAATCTGACCGTTCGCGACATTGTTATCGGTCAGGTCGACGTACGTCGCGATGCTCCCGTCGGCCTTTTTTGTCAGTCCAACAGTCAACCCACGGCCGCAAGGCCATCCCGGTGGATTGGTACTGCGGAGCAGGTGCCCGTTTGCCGGTTTACGCACATGAGTTCAGTAATGCACGAACTGCTCGCACAGTCCTCCTTCGATAAGTTGAAGGAAGGTTCCATTGTCTCGGGCACCATCACCGAAATCCGCCAGAACGAAGTCGTTGTCGACATCGGCGGCAAATCAGAAGGCGTGGTTCCCGCCTCCGAGTTCATCGACATCGGCGAGCTGCAAATCGGCTCCACGATCGAGGTCATGCTCCAGAAGCTTGAGGACAAGAACGGCAACCCTGTCGTCTCGTTCGACCAGGCCGAGCAAAAGAAGAACTGGGATAACATTCTCACCAAGTTCCCCGAGGGCTCCATCGCCACCGGTCGCGTCAAGGCCAAGGTCAAGGGCGGCCTGATCGTCAGCATCGGCGTCGATGCCTTCATGCCGGCTTCGCACATCGATGTGCAGCCGCCCAAGAACCTCGATCAGTACGTCGGCCAGACCTACGACTTCAAGGTCCTCAAAATCAATCTCGAGCGCCAGAACGTCGTTCTGTCGCGCCGCGAGCTCATCGAAGAGCAGCGCACGCAGAAGCGCCGCAACCTCCTCGATTCGATCCAGCCCGGCCAGGTCCGCAAGGGTGTGGTCAAGAACATCACCGATTTCGGTGCGTTCATCGATCTCGATGGCATGGACGGCTTGCTCCACATCACCGACATGAGCTGGGGCCGCATCTCGCACCCCTCCGAAATGCTCAAGCAGGGTGAAGAGGTTCAGGTCATGATCATCGAGGTGAACCGCGACAAAGAGCGCATTTCCCTCGGTCTCAAGCAGACCACGAAGAATCCATGGGACGAAATCGACCGGAAGTTCCCGGTCGGTGCCAAGGTCCGCGGCAAGGTCGTCAACCTCGTGCCTTACGGTGCGTTCGTTGAAATCGAGCCCGGTGTTGAAGGTCTCGTCCACATCACTGAGATGTCCTGGACGAAGCGCATCACCAAGCCCTCCGAACTGCTCAAGGTCGGCCAGGAGCTCGATGCGGTGGTCCTCGGCATCCAGAAGGAAGAACAGAAGATTTCCCTCGGCCTCCGTCAGTTGGAGCCGAATCCGTGGGACATGGTCCGCCACAACTATCCGATGGGCGCCCGCGTCCGCGGCAAGGTGCGCAACATGACCACCTACGGCGCCTTCATCGAACTCGAAGAGGGTATCGACGGCATGGTGCACGTGTCCGACATGAGCTGGACCCGCAAGGTCAACCATCCGAGCGAAGTGCTGAAGAAGGGCGACGAAGTCGATGCGATCGTGCTCGACGTCGATCCGAACGAGCAGCGCATCAGCCTCGGCATGAAGCAACTCGCCACCGATCCGTGGGCCGACATCGACAGCCACTTCCGCATCGGCGACGTGGTGCAAGGAACCGTCACCAAGATCACCTCCTTCGGCGCCTTTGTGGAGCTCAAGGATGGGATCGACGGTCTCGTGCATATCTCGCAGATCAGCGAAGAGCGCATCGAGAAGATCAAGGACGTGCTCAAGCCCGGCCAGGCCGTGACGGCGCGTGTGATCAAGATCGATCGCGACGAGTGTCGCCTCGGTCTGTCGATCAAGGCGGCCAACTACACGGCCGACCAGCTCGCCGCGGAAACGACCGCCTATGAGGCGCTCAACCGCGACGGTGCGAACGACATGATGAATCTCGGCGACATTCTCGACGAAGCGTCGAAGAAGGAATAAGGCTCCGCGCCGAAACTTCGTTTCGCTCAATTCCAAGGCGCCCGGTGCAAACCGGGCGCCTTTTTCATGCCATCTCGCGTGAGCGAGATCGCATGAACCCTCCATAGCCTCCGGCGAAGGAGGGTCCGTCAGCGTATGATCTTGAGTCGCAAAAACGCGTCCGGAGGCCGCGTTCCACCATCGGACCGTTGGCTACCTCAGTGAGGTGGCCTGCCTCAAACCTTCACCGCAAACAACTCTGCGTGCATGCTGCCCTCGGCGACCTTGTTCACCGTGCCGGTCATCATGATCGAAAAACCGTCGCCGATCTCGATGCCGATCGTGCCGCCGGGCATGTGCACGGTGACGCTGCGATCGACCAAACCGAGCTTGTGGGCAACCGCGGCCGAAGCGCTCGAGCTACTGCCCGAGGCAAGGGTGTAGCCGGCGCCGCGCTCCCAAATTTCGATCTGAATATTGTTCCGATCGCGGACTTTCATGAATTGCACATTGGTCTTGCGCGGAAAGTTGGCGTGCGTCTCGAGCACAGGACCGTATTTGTGAGCGAGCTCGGGGGAGATCTCGGGCAGGGGAATCACACAGTGCGGATTGCCAATGGTCGCGGCGCAGAAGGTGAATTCGCGATCGAGGATCTTGATCTTCTCGTTGATGACTTCACGCGGCGCGCCGACGACGGGGATGCGGGCGCTGTCGAAATTGACGCTGCCCATGGCAACTGTGATGAGCCGGCCGTTTTCCTTGATGACGGATTGGACGTGTCCGCCGGGCGTTTCAACGGTGAACGTCGGGTTCTTGACCAAACCCTGGTCCCAGAGGAAACGCGAAAAGATCCGCAGGCCATTCCCGGACTTCTCGGCTTCGGAACCGTCGGGATTGAAGATTCGCAGGCCGAATTCGCTTTGTTGGGAGGGCAGGGGGCCCCAAAGGATGCCATCCGAGCCAACGCCGAAATTGCGATGGCAGATCACGCGGATCTGTTCGACGGTTGGGGTTTTCCAGGAAGGAAAATTAGCCGGATTGAGGACGATGTAATCGTTGCCGAGGGCGTGGTATTTGTGAAAGCGCATGCGCGGAAGCCGATCAAAAGAGAAAAAAAGGAGACGCGGAAGCGCGGAATTGCGGAAAACGTAAATAAGCTGCGCCTAAGCCTTCCGAAGTAGGGCAGGTCTTTGACCTGACCTTGCCAACCCTAGGGGCTTTCGCAGCCAAAGGGAGGGTCAAAGACCCGCCCTACTTCAAATCCGCCGCCGTCACAGCATTCGAGTCGCTTCGGCCACTGCTGTTTTGATCACTGTCTCGAGCGATCCCTGGGCAAAGGGGGATTGCCAGACGGCGTATTCGTTGCGCCCGAAATGGTCCTGGGGCGGCAGATAACCGGCGGATCCATTCGTCAAATTAAGCGCGGCGACGGGCCGTTGGGGAAAACGTTGCCGGAGCTCGCGCTGAAAGAGCGAATACGCCTCGTTGGGTTGGGCGGCGAGGAGGGCGTCGCCAATCCGCCACACCCAGAGCGGCATGCTGGAAACCGTGCCGTCACCGACGATCAACCGGTTGCCGCGCTGCCGCCACAACCGCTCGCGCAAGGCGCGGTCGGTGCATTGTAGCATCTGTTCCTCGATTTCCCGGATCGAGGGCAGCGGCTTGAGGGTGAGCTCCACGGGTTGGAGGATGGCGCACAAGAGGCCGGAAGACCGCGCAGGTTCGGCGCGAAAGACGGCGAGAGGTGCGCCCGATTCGACCACGCCGTCGAACACCAGGGCCTGTTCCGGCCAGCTCTCCAGCACGCTCAACACCGCGTGTCCGAGACGACGGCCGTGACGATCCGCGAGGGTGGTGTCGCCCACGTATTGTTCGGCCGGGGCCAGTTCGCCCGAGGCGCCTTGAAGGAAAAGGCAGGTGGCTCCGGTGGTCTGCTCGACCAGCTCGCGCATGGCTCCAGGGTAGTCGGGTGAAATCAAACGGTTTTGCCAGGCAAGGGTGGTGGGATGGCACGCGTAATTCACCACCACCGCCAGAGTGCGGCCGCTCGCGATTTCTTCCACGCGGCCGACCAGCAAGGTGTCATCGGCGGGCGTTTCGGGATTGTAGCCGACGATGTAACGGGACGAACCCGCTTCGGGCCGATCGCGATTTTTGGCCAGATCGCAGCGTCCGTAACGCCAGGACAAACGCGCCGGACGGCATGAGCCCAGGGCTGTGCGCGCGGCGCGGACCACTGCATCGCGGACCGCGGTCAAAAAGGGGGCAATGAGTTTCCCGCCGGCCTTGTCGAGGTCTTCGCGATACACGCCTGGACCGGCATGGGTGTGCGAGAGGGCAATCAACACCCGCGCTGGATCGAGGCCCAAGGCATCGAGGACCGCCCCGCGGACGAACCATTCATCGTCGCGGCTTCGCCAGCGTCCTAGATCCAAGCCGATCAAAATGAGCGGGGCATCGCCGGAACTGCTCAGGGCGAGCGCGGTGACGGTCAAGGGGCGGTGGATCCCTTCCGCGACATCGTGCGTGGCGGCGCCCCAGTTGCGGGCGTAAATGCCAACGGGAGTAATCAATTCCTCGCGAGCGACGCCGATTTCGCCCACGAAAGCGCTGTTCAAGGGAGAAGCGGAGGAAGGCATGGAGGTAAATTACGCGGCCAAAACGGGCTTCGATCGGGAATATCCGTTGCGCCAGCAGCGAGAAAGCCCGGCGAACTCAGGCGTAACGAACGTAGAAGTAGAGCACAATGATCGTGATGATCGCCCACCACAGCGCGGGATTGCGCAGGCCGCCGTTTTTCGCCCGTTCGGCAAGGGGCAGGCGCATGCTGTCGCGGGTCCAAATCAACCCTTTGATTGATTCCGGAGAAGGCGCTTTGGTCATGAGACTGACAATGACACAGAGCAGAATGCAGCTCCAGAAGACGATGCCGGTGCGATTGTAGAACGGCATGCCGGGATAGAACACCTTGAAGAAAACCGAGAGCACAATCGTGAGGATGCCGGCGGCGATTGCCCCGGCATGCGTGGCCCGGCGCCAGAAAATTCCGACGAGGAACATGGTGGCCATGCCGGGAGTGACGATTCCGTAGGCATCGAGCAGATAGAGGAAAACCGGTTTGTCGGAATGACTGGTCAGCATTTCCGCGGCGATCACGCCGAGAAGAATCAGCACGGCCCCCGCCCGGCGGCCAAAGCGCACGGCTTCCACTTCGGTGGCCTTGGGCCGGAGCACCTGGTAGAAATCCACGGTCAGGATCGTCGTCGATGAATTCAATGCGCCGGAAACGTGCGACATCACGGCAGCGACTAGGCCGGCCAACACCAAGCCGACCAAGCCACTCGGCAAAAGGTTGGCGACCAACGTAGGGAAAATCATATCCGGGCTTTTCAGACCGGGAAAAAGGCGCGGGCCAATCATGCCCGGCACAATGATGATCAGCGGCAGAAGAAATTTCAGGTAGTCGGTGAAGACCACGCCCATGCGCGCATGCCATTCGTCCTTGGCCGCCAGGACGCGTTGCACGATGAACTGATTGGCCGCGCAGTAAAAAACACTGATGCAAAGTGCGCCGCCGAGGAGCATCGTCCAGGGGAAATCCGGGTCGCTGGCTGGCAGCATGATATCCCAGTCCTTGGAGGTGGCCATGAAGGCCGACCACCCGCCGCCGGCGTGAAGGGTGGCGACTGCGAGAGCAATGCCACCGCCGATGAGGACGACCAACTGCAACATTTCCGTCCAGACCACCGCTTTCAATCCGCCGGTGATCGTATAGATGCCGGTGGCGAGGGCGATGAGCGGCACACACCAACGGACCGAAATGCCGAGCAGTCCGTTCAACGCCAGGGCCCCCATGTAAAGCACGGCGGCGATCTCGACGAAAACGTAAATCAGCAGAATGAGAAAGGCGAAGAGGCTGCGGGCTGTCCCGCCATAGCGACGCTGGAGGAATTCCGGCATCGTATAAAAACCGTTCCGGAGGTAAAACGGGAGGAAGATCCAAAGAAGGGCATTGAACCCGATCAGAATCGCGCCCCATTCGCCGGTGACTGCGACAAAGCCCCGGCTGTACGCGACGCCCATGACTCCGATGAAGTGATGGCTGCTGATATTCGCGGCGACGATGCTCCCCCCGACCATCCACCACGGTAATTTATCCCCGCCGAGGAAATACTCGCGCCGGGTGGCGTTGCGGGCCCGCGATGCCCAGGCCGCCAACACTCCCACCGCTGTCAGGTAGGCGAAGAAAACAAACAGGTCGAGGGAGCTAAGAGCGACACGCATAAGAGGATAATTAAACCGATGAAACCGGTGCGGTGAACGGAGGGATACAGGGCGATACCCATCCGGGCGGGCTCCCCCGCGGTGCGCCGACGAATCCCAGCCACTCGTTACAATCGCCGGTCTGGCGCGGGGTAACTCGAATCATGTCGGTCGATAAAACCGGCGGCAGCGTAAATGTTGTCAACGGTATACGCTCAATAATGACGACACAACAGCGCCCTTGGAAGAGGCCTTGTCCTCCGAAAGAAGCTTATTGTGCCGTGCTGGCAGGCACGGGCGGGGAGACACTTTGGCCGTAGCCAAACAGGCCGCGCTTCTTGATCGCCGCAGCGACTGGCGCGGGAACCATTTTTTCCCAAGTCGGATCGCCTTCCTTGATCCGGCGAAGCACATCGCGGGAGAAGATGTTCAGGATGTCCTGATCAAAACCGATGATGCTGTCGATGTAGTGGTTTCCGAGCAGGTGGTCGTAAAGATTGCGGAGGTGATCGATCACATGGACATTTTTCGCGTTGATCAGCACATTCGCGGCGAACGCATGATTGGCAGCCGTGGTGGCGGGAGGCGCGACGGTTTGACCCGTCGCGAGATAGCGTTCGTACGCTTCCTGGCGCATTGGGTAGATGTAGAGTTTGACCGCATTGCGGAACAGCCGGCCGAACGCCTCCAGGATGCCGCCTTCGAGGTTCTCGTAATATTTCTCGTTGAAGATCTCGAGGAGGTTATTGATCCCCATCGCCACACCGATCATTTCCTTGGTGTAGCGGCGGAAATAGGAGGTGAGTCGGTAATATTCCGAGTAATTCGAAATTACGACGTTGAAGCCGATGTCGCCCAGGATATCGACCCGGGCGAGGAAATCGCGAGCATCGAGTTCGCCGGCGGCGAGGAGATTGTTCATGGTTATCTCCATTAGAACCACGACATCCTTGCCCTTCACGGCCGGCTCCTGGACGAATTGGGCGGTCGCGCAATTCAACATGTCGACATTGACATGCGTGACCGGCCGGAAGCTGCCGCGCTCGACGAGGATGGCCTTGTGATGGAGGACTTCGGACGGCTGCAACACTTCGCCGTTGGGCCCGAACATGACGGCATTGGTGAGGCCGAAATGCACGAGATGCAGCGCCATCAGGCGGTTGTCGACGTGCTTGAAGGCGGGACCGCTGAATTTCAGCATGTCGACCTCGAGGCGGTCGGTGCTCAAATTATCGAGCAGCGATTCGATGAGCTTCTTCGGGTTGTCGCGATAGTAGAACGCGCCGTAAATCAGGTTAACGCCGACCACGCCGAGCGCCTGTTGCTGCAGGACGTTCTCCTTGTCCCACATGCGCACATGGAGAATGATCTCGCTGGTTTCGCTCCGGGGGGCGGTCTGGAAACGAATCCCGATCCAGCCGTGGGCCTCGTTGTTGCCCTTGAAGCTCTTGGTCGCGACGGTATCCGCGAAGGTGAAAAACGTCGTTCGCTCGCCCCGCTGGGTCGACAGACGTTCGTCGAGGAGCTGGTACTCGTGTTCCAGCATCAGCGCGAGCCGCTCGCGCGAGACGTAGCGCGGTGCCTTGCCATAAATGGCGTCGCTGAACGCCATATCGTAGGCGGAAATCGATTTGGCGATCGTGCCCGAGGCGCCGCCGGCCTGGAAGAAGACACGGGCGACCTCCTGACCGGCCCCGATTTCCGCGAACGTGCCGTACTTCGGATCGTCGAGATTGATCGTGAGCGCTTTGCGATTGGTGGTGAGGAGTTCTTTTTGCTCGCTCATGGCGAAGCGCGGCGGGACCGCGCGGTTAGAGTTAACGGTTAAAAGTTAATGGGGAGGAAGGCGCGCGAGTGCAATCAGGACCTCGGCACACCCATGCACGCGCCGTACCAAATAACCAATCACAAATAATCCCGCCATCGGATTGTTACCATTAACAGATACCCTATAACCAATAACCGCGCGCCTCAGCCGAGCTTCTTTTCCACTGGCTGAAAGATCGAAAGACTCTACCGTGCGACCGATATGAAGAACTTCCTCTCGTCGATGCTGGGATCACTGGCGGCCTTGGTGATTTTCGCGATGGGCGGGCTGGTCTTGTTTTTCGGCCTGGTCGGTTTGATCGCGGCGCTGGGTCGCGACAAGGCGCCAGTCGTGGAGCGGGGGGCCTATGTGGTCATGGACCTTTCCGCCAATGTGACGGATGCACCGCCCCGGCTCGAATTCTCGTTTTTTGAAAACGACCGCAAAAAAACCCTGCAGCTACGGAGTGTGACGCGGGCGTTACGGGCGGCCGCCAAGGATCCGCGCATCAAGGGTATTTTCATCAAAGGCTCGGTGTCGCCGCAGGATTATGGCTCGGGTTATGCCGCGTTGCGGGAAGTGCGCTCCGCGCTGCTTGAAGTGCGGGCGGCCGGGAAGCCGGTCACCGCTTATCTCACCAACGCCACGACGCGCGACATGTATGTGAGCTCGGTGGCCAGCGATCTCGTGCTCGATCCCTACGGTTTGATCATGATGCCCGGACTGGCGTCCGAACCGATTTTTTTTACGGGCGCTTTCGAGAAATACGGCGTGAACGTGCAGGTCACTCGCGTCGGCAAGTACAAGTCCTTTATCGAGCCTTTTACCCGGAAGGACATGAGCCCGGAAAATCGCGAGCAGATGCAGACATTGCTGGGTGACCTGTGGGGCAGCCTGACCGGCGAAATCGCGGCCAGCCGGCACCTGACGCAGCCGCAGATTCAAGCCGTGGTCGATGCGGAAGGGATTATCCGTCCCGACGCGGCCAAAGCCGCGAAACTGATCGATCGCGCAGCCTATGCCGACGAAGTGATTGCCGGCCTCAAAAAACAAACGGGGGAGATCCGCATTCACGGCGTGGAAACCTTCAAACAGATTGCACTCGCCGATTACATCAAGCAGCTGCCCGCCAATCGGGCGAGAGCCGAAGGCAAGGCAGCGGAGGGCAAACCGGCCGACAAGTCAGCGACGCGCGGCCGCATCGGAGTGATCTATGCGGAGGGTGATATCGTCGATGGAGAAGGAAAATTCGGGGAAGTCAGCGGGCTGAAGTTCAGCCGCGAACTTCGCAAGATGCGGCAGGATGATGAGATCAAGGCCATTGTCCTCCGGGTGAACAGCCCCGGCGGCAGCGCTTCGGCCTCCGAGACGATTCAGCGCGAAATCCGGCTGGCCCGCAAAGTGAAGCCGGTGATTGTTTCCATGGGCAGCTACGCGGCCTCGGGCGGCTACTGGATCTCGGCCTATGGCGATCGCATTTTTGCCGAACCGACGACCATCACTGGTTCAATCGGGGTGTTTGGCATCCAGTTTGACATTCAAAAACTGGCGAACGACCACGGTATTACTTTTGACAGCGTGAAAACCGGTCGCTTTGCCGATGCGATCACGATTGCCCGTCCAAAGACGTCGGAGGAGCTCGCGGTGTTCCAGCGTCTCGTTGATTGGATTTACGGCGAGTTTGTCGGCAAAGTTGCCGAAGGCCGGAAATTGAAGCGCGAATTCGTTGAGGAAATCGCGCAAGGCCGGGTCTGGTCCGGAACCGCCGCCAAGAAGCTTGGCCTGGTGGATGAAATCGGCGGGCTTGATGATGCACTCGCCTATGCCGCGACCATGGCCGGGCTGGGGAAGAATTATCGGGTGACCGAATATCCCCGGAAAAAGGAACTGGGGGAAATGATCACCGAACTCATCGAGGATTTAAATCCGGCGAACGCCCGCGCACGAACCGGCTTGGTCGGACAGGTACTGCAGCGCGTGGAAACGGATTTGAAGGCGTTCCAGGCCTTTGATGACCCCGCCGGGCTCTATGCCCGTCTGCCTGTCGACCTGGCAATTCGTTGAAAATAATTTCTACCATGTCTCAAACTTACACTCTCAGCCAAGATTGCCCCGCCACGCTCATTCCGGCGGGAGATAAAGTCACTTTGACAGCCGGGACGGAGGTTTTCATCACGCAGACCCTGGGTGGCAATGTGACGGTGAGAACTGATCGCGGTCTCTTCCGGATCGCCAAGGAAAACGCCGGGGCCATTGGAGGCTATGTCGAAAAAAAATCGGCGCCCGCGCCCGCCTTTCAGGGCGAGTTCAGCGAGCAGGCGGTGTGGGGGGCGTTGAAAACCTGTTTCGATCCGGAAATCCCCGTAAATATCGTGGACCTCGGCCTGGTCTACGATCTCTCCATCGAGAAAACCCCGGCGGGCGGACATGCGATCGATGCCAAGATGACCCTCACGGCTCCCGGCTGTGGCATGGGCCCGGTGATCGCGGAGGATGCCCGGCAGAAAATTGCCGCATTACCCACGGTTGAATCCGCAAAAGTTCATATCGTCTGGGATCCCGTCTGGACGCCGCAGATGATTTCGCCCGAGGGGCGGAAGATCCTGGGGCTGGAATAGGAGGTGTAGGCCACCTCGGTGAGGTGGCTTGCCCTCCATAGGCGGGGCAAAGGAGGGCGGCCAGGTCAGCGACCTGGCCTACAACTACGCCGTCACCGTTTCCAATGAACAGCCATCCGCGGTGGCGCTCGGAGTTTCGCAATTGGGACGGGCGATGACTCCGGGGTAGGGCTCGGCGGAAAATTCACGCCCTGGTTCGGTCAGCAAGTGTCGATCACAGATCTTGAAGAGATCCTGTTCCGTCTCGGCCCGGCGCATATCGTGCAAAAAAGCCCCGCTGGCGTCGACGCTTTGGCCAACGAAGTTCAGGTACTTCTTCATTTTGTTCACATGCGCCCGCTCCGGAATCTCGGCCGTCCGGGTCTCCGCATAGAGGCAATCGATATAACTGCGAACCTCGGCGAGCGTGACGGGAGTAACCGTGCGGCCGGCGAACTGTTCGCGACACTGGCGGAAGATCCAGGGATTGCGGATGGCGTGGCGCCCAATCATGACGCCCGCGGCCCGGGTTTCAGCCAATACGCCCGCGGCGCGGGAGGACGAGAGCACGTTACCGTTGGCGAGCACCGGACAGCGGACGTGAGCCACGGCGCGCGCGATGAAATCGTAGTGAACCTCACTGCGGTACATTTCCTTCACCGTGCGCCCATGCACACTGAGAAGATCGACCCGATGTTCGTTGATCAGGTCGAGGACGCGCTCGAAGGAATTCGTGTCGTCAAAGCCAATGCGCATCTTGACGGTGAAAAGGCCGGGAACGACGCTCCGCAGCAGGGCGAGAATTTCCCCGATCTTGGCCGGGTCGCGCAGCAATCCGCCGCCGACATTTTTTTTATAAACCTTGGGCGCGGGACAACCCAGATTGAGGTCGATTCCCGCCACCCGGTGGCGAAGCAGTTCCTCCGCGGTGCGGGCGAGATGGCCAAGGTCTTCGCCAATCAGCTGGGCGAACACGGGTCGCCCGGTGTCGTTTTCATCAATCGAACGCAGGATATGTTTTTCCGGGCGCGACTGGCCATGTACCCGGAAGAACTCAGTGAAAAAATAATCGGGCGCACCGTAGCGCGAGATCACGCGCATGAAAGCGAGATCGGTGACGTCCTGCATCGGGGCCAGCGCGGTGAGCGGCTGGCCGGGGACGAGGGAGTCGGGGAGGGGCCTACCCATAAACCGAAGGGGAAGCGACCTGACGGGCGTAGCACGCCTGTCAGGTCGCTTCCTCTTCCCCTCCTTCTTCCGCTTGCTGTTTGAGAACGCGTTCCAGGATTTCGGTCATGTCCTCGACGGCGTCATAGACTTTGCGGGCCGCGAAAATCGGGCGTTTCTGCTGCAAGGCGAGTACGATGGAATCGCTGGGACGGGCATCGATTTCGATGATTTTCTTGCCGAGTTCATTCTCCATCCGCAGCAGAATGCGGGCGAAAAAAGTGCCATCGTTGACGTCATTAATGACGACGTGATCGAGCTTGGCATCGAGGCCGAGCAAAAGACTGCCGATCAAATCATGGGTGAGAGGCCTCTCCCGTTTTTCCCCCTTCAGCGTCATCTGGATGGCGTTGCCCACCGAGTGATCGACGTAGATGACAAACGTTTTCTCTTCACCGCCGATGAAAACGGCGCAGCCATTGGCGGTGGGCATCACGCCCTTGATGGTCACGGCGACGACATCGGATTGCATGGCGAAAAGTGAGTGGAGAAGCCTCGAAAGCGCAACCCTGCTTGAGGCGGGCGCGCTCCGGGGAAACGATCAAAATCCCAGCAGGCTGATATCCCACGCTTTGGCCTGTTTCAGGACAGCAGGCTTGTCGAGCATGATGACTTTTCCGGCCTCGAGCGCGGCCGATTGGATGCCCGCTTCTCGCAAGGTTTCGAGCGTGCGCTGGCCAAAGCATGGCACATCGAAGCGGTAGTCCTGGTTGGACTTGACGGTTTTGACGAACAAGGCGCCATCGGTCTTGAAGGATCCGGCCCGCCGGATCATTTCATCGGTACCTTCGAAGGCCTCGACCGCCAAAACAGTGCCCTTGCGGACCACGCATCCCTGGCCGATATCGAGCCGGGCGGATTCGCGGGCAATGTGGATTCCGTGCTCCAGATAGTCCGCCTCGATGGGAAAGTTTTTTCCGGTCATGCATCCGGGGACGGCAAGGTGTTCGTCCAGGAATGAACGCGCATCCAGCAGCCGTACTCCCAAGGCTTCAATTTCCGTCGCGATGGCACCGAAAATCGTTTCCGCGTTGCGGCGTTTCAAGGATAGGAGAATACGCGTGGCCTTGAGATCAGGATGCAGGCCCTTGAACAGCCGGCGGGGCGTGATTTGCCCGGCCATGATTGCGTAACCGGCTCCGAAACGCTCGAGGGCTTTCAGCATTTTCCCGAGCTGGCCGACCAGCAGGGTGCTGCGTTCGGGTTCCGGAACGGATGCGATCAGTTCCGGCGGTGTTTCCTCGGCAAAAGCGACCAGTCTCAGCGGAATGCCTTTTTCCCGAATGGCCGCGGCGACCAACTGGGGGTAGAGCCCCTGGCCGGCGATCAGCGCGACGGGTTTGCGGGCGTCAAAATCGGGCGGCAGGAACATGGGGCTTGGTTATCGGTTAAGGGGTATGGGTGTCGATCTCCCACTCAAGGGCAGGGCGAGAAAAATCCAAATGAAGTCGGCCTGACGGCCCTCCGCTGGCGAGTCGACCTGACCGGCATGCCAGTCTCGCCACCGGAGGGCGTCGCCGTACGCTCGGCCCATGGTCAAATGGCAACGTGATCCCGGCGCACGCATCCAGGCGTCGCGCGATTTGGACAGTCTTAAACTGCAGGCGCCATGCATTGTGGCGCTGCCCGAAGGCGGCTATCGGCTGTTCTACACAGCGGTCGGCCCGGCCAAGCCCTTCCCCGAGTGCCAGGGCTACATTCTGAGCGCACGGTCCGGCGACGGCGTCAATTTCCAGACCGAGCCGGGCATCCGCATCGCCCCGCGGCTAGAGATCCCGCACATGAACCGGCGCGTGCTGGCGCCGAGCGTGGTGCGCCTGGCGGACGGCCGCTGGCGCATGTACTTCGAATCGCGCGGCCCGGCGAGCACCCCCACCGTGATCGCAAGCGCGATTTCCCAGGATATGCTTTCCTGGACCCTGGAGGACGGCATCCGCTTCGCGACGGCCGGCGGCGTCGGCGGGCCGAGGTACCTGCCGCTTCCCGACGGCGGCGGCCGGCTGTACATCTTCGAGTCGGCCTACGGGCCGGAAGGCCTGACCGGGAAGCGCATCTCCATGAGCGTGATCAGCGCCTCGACCAAGGATGGGCTGAATTTTGTCCGGGACCCGGGTGTCCGCATGAAGGACCGGCAGGGCAAATACGACTCCATCGGCATCACCGCGGCCGAGGTCCTGCCGCCGGAGACTCCGGGCGGCAGGTGGACGATGATCTTTTCCGCCTGGCAGGACATAGAGCCCGGACAGATGGCTCCGGTCCATCCCAGCAACAACGCGGCCGACGACAAATCGGCGAGCCGGAACTTCGCCGCTGCATCCATCGCCACCGATCTGGCTGGCTATCGTTCGCGGATCTTCGCCGCCGATTCGGCCGATGGGCTCGAATTCGGAGCATCCGAATGCATCCTGGAAGGGGCCGGCTATGGCACGGACGGAATCGATGCCATCCATGCCGAGGACATGTCCGTGGTCCGAATCGGTTCCAACCGCTACCGGATGTATTATGCCGCCTGCGACCGGCATGGGAAGGTCCGGATCGCGAGCGCCGTGGGCGGCCGGTAGCTGACCGGCCGCCAGCCGCTCAGCAGGTCTGGTCGACCATGTGGTAGACCAAGGCCTTGGCGCCCTCCGGCAGATTCTGGTAGATCGAAAGCGGCAGGGCCTCGACCCGGCCGTCGGTGCCGTTGGCCGCATCGACGATCTGGCGGCGATCGAGGGTGCCGGGACGGAGCGGCTGCAGATTCAGCCACCAGGGGGCGTAGCGGACGATGAAGCCGATGCGGTCCTGATCGGTAGTGTTGGGCGCGATGGCGTGCCAGGTGCGGGCGTCGAACAGGCCGACGTCGCCGGCCTTGCCCTGCAGTTGTACCTCGCCTGGATACGTGGCCATGGGATCGAGGTCGCTGCCGAACCGGGGCGAGTGGTCGCGCTTGTGGGAGCCGGGGATGACGTGGGTGCCTCCGTTCTCGATCGTGTAGTCGGTCAGCATCCACATCGTCACCATGTTCGTCATCACGTCAGGGTAGGG
>CAMAPG010000026.1 GCA_945859965.1 Opitutus sp. GAS368
GCCAACCTGCTCCAGGCCCAGCGCGATTATTTCGGCGCCCACACCTATGAGCGCGTCGATAAGCCGCGTGGGAAATTCTTCCACGTGGACTGGCCCGAGCCGACCCGCCCGCAGATCGACGCCTGAGCGGAGTCCCACGGTGTCCCTCGACAATCCATAGTGTAACTTCGACATCAGGAGTCTAGCGAAGGGAGAGCGCGAGGCCATCAAGGGTCGCATCTCTTTCTTAGAGGGGCGGCACTTCTTTACCTCGCGGAGAAGGAGCCGGCGATATTGGCCGTCGCTGAAAAACTGATAGCCCTTCGGAATAGTAAGCCACGGGGCGACGCCGAAAGCGACGGTCGCGAAATGGATGCCAGCAAAAACTGAACCCTAGAATCTAAATGAACTACCAATGTGGTTAGGGTATCGATTCCGCCCGGGATCTGACGGTTGATGCTGATGAGTGACAGGCTGTTTGTCGGACTATTGACGCAACGCTCGGCCGGTTTTCAATGGTGCCAGAGCTATCGCGACAGGTTCTGATGCAACTCATGGCCAGCCGTAATTCTGATGACGCAATGGTTGGCCGCTCGTCGCGAAATTGGGTGTTTCACAAAGGGGGCCTAATCGGGATAAACACCCTGCGTCGTGGCGCGCTCAACGGAGCGAGCGTTTCTAAGACGGTGACCAAGGAAACGCGACAATACGGCACAGAGCACGCGAGATTCCGAGGTCCCAAGGGAATAGAATCGGCCGCAGAAGCTGCGGCGGCATTCCGGATCCGGTCATTGCGATTCTCCTCGGGTCTGTTGCTCGTCACCCAAAGTCAACACGGCGACAAGTAGGTCAACACCCCACTGCATTTGTAAGGAAAAACGTTTAATTTCAGCTGTGAACGCTTTGACTAATCGCCGCCTGTGAAGAATTCGGTTCCCCCCAAAAGTCGCTCAAGTCACAAAACGAAAGGTCCTGCGGAGATCCTGCTGGTCGAAGACAGTGCGACCGACGCTGAGCTGGTGCGTCGTTCGTTTCAACGCGCCAGAATCGCCAACCCGCTCACGGTCCTCCCCAGCGGTGAACAGGCCTTGGCCTATCTGCTCGGCACCGGCGCCTATGCGAAGTGTGGACCGACGCAGCCGCTATTCATTCTGCTGGACCTCCAATTGCCTGGGATGTCGGGGCTCGATTTTCTGGGCCAGATAAAGACCAACCCAGCCACTTTTGATATCCCGATAGTTACCCTCAGTATGTCCAAGAGCGCCCCAACGATTGTGATGTGCTACCAACGCGGGGTCGTGGAGCACCACATTAAGCCGGTCGATGCCGCCGCGTTAGTCCGGATCGCCAAGAAATTGAAGCTGACCTTGGCCAAACTGCCGTCGGAAGCCGCACTTGCGAGAAGCAGGACTGCCGCCGACTAAATGGACCCGCGTCCATAAACTTTGGTACCGAGTCTCACGAATTACCTCGGGACAAGATATGCAAAACATCTCGCAAGCTGATGCAGGCGGTCTGACTGGGCTGCGAGAAGTCCTAATGGTCGAGGACAGTGCGACCGACGCGGAAATGGCCTTGCGGGCGTTCAGGGTCGCGGAGTTCGCCAATCCGGTGACAACCGTGCCCAGCAGCGAACAGGGTTTGAATTATTTGTTCGGCACCGGCGAATTTACGGCCCGCGGCCCGACGCGCCCGCAATTGATCTTACTCGACCTCAATCTGCCAAAGATGACGGGCGTCGACTTTCTTCACCTCATCCGGGCCGACAGGCGCACGCGTGACATCCCGGTCGTCGTTCTCAGTCGGTCCAAACACAACCAAGACGTTACGGACTGCATTAGGCTGGGTGCTGAGGCTTTCATCGTCAAACCGGTCAACTTCGAGGACTTTTCGCGGCTCACCGCCGGGTTGAAACTGAGCCTGACGCACGTGGCGCGGTCCGGCTCAGGGAGTCCGGGCGGGTGGGTTTTGAGCGGCGCCGGCGCGGTGCCGCCCACGAGTTTACCCCGCAGCGGGATGACCACGGTCGAGGAGCCAAATTCGCCTTGAAAAATAATCGCAGAATTATCGCCGTGTTCGTCGTCGCCGCCTTGTTGGTCGCGCTCGGGGTGCTGGCAACATTCTGGGTGTTCAAACAGATCGAGGAAACGGGCGCGGCGCGCCAGCACATCAACGTCGTCATCACACTCACCGACGACTTGCTGCAAGCGCTAGTCGACGCCGAGACCGGGCAGCGCGGATTCGCCCTCACTGGCGACGAATCGTTTCTGGAACCTTATTTGGGCGTGCGCGATCGCATCAGCGGGCAGTTGGTGGAATTGCGTGCGCTCACCAAGATCGACAAGGTCCGCCACCGCCTGGATACGATCACTCCCTTGCTGGACGCCAAAATGGCGGAGATCACGCGAGTCGTCGAGCTGCGTCGCAGCGGTGACATGTCCGCCGTGATCACGGCGGTGAGTGGTGGTCAGGGCAAACGATTGATGGATTCGATTCGCACCGAGCTGAAGGGTATTGTCCGTATCCAGGATATCGCGGTCGCGCAACGCGAGGTGCAGCTCCTCGGCGACATGCGCCGCCTGTTTGCGATCATCGTCACGGTCAGCGGGCTCGCGTTGCTCTCCGGTGTTTCGGTCGCGTATCTCGTCTATCGCGAGAGCCAGCACCGGCTCAGCGAGGTGGTGCATGTCGAAACGAAGCGTCTGCTCGCGCTCCAGACCACCACCAGCCATCAACTGCAGCAGGCGAACGCCACCCTGCGGACGAGCGAGGACAGGCTGACGACGTCGCTCAGGGAAAACGGCGATCTGAAGACCGCGCTCGACGAGCACGCCATCGTTGCGATGACCGACCCACGCGGGCGGATCACCTTCGTGAACGACAAGTTCTGCGCGATTTCCCAGTATGCCCGCGAGGAGCTGATCGGGCAGGACCATCGCCTCATCAACTCGGGTTACCACCAGAAGGAGTTCATCCGCGACTTGTGGACCACCATCACCAGCGGTCGGGTGTGGCACGGTGAAATCAAGAACAAAGCGAAGGACGGTTCGTTCTACTGGGTTGACACGACCATCATGCCGTTCCTCGACGAGCACGGGAAACCCCGGCAATTCGTCGCTATCCGCGCGGACATCACCAAGCGCAAACTCGCGGAGGCGCTGGTGAGCAAGAGCGAGGAACAATTCCGAACGCTGGCGAATTCCATTCCTCAACTCGCCTGGCAGGCGCGCGGGGATGGTTTCATTACCTGGTATAACCGCCGCTGGTATGAATATACGGGCAAGACCCCGGAACAGATGGAAGGCTGGGGCTGGCAGAGCGTGCATGACCCGGTGGCACTCCCTCAGGTGATGGTCAGCTGGCAAGCCGCGATCACCGCCGGAACCATGTTCGAAATGGAGTTCCCCTTGCGCAAGGCGGACGGGTCCTTCCGCTCTTTTCTGACGCGCGTGGAGCCGCAAAAAAATGCGGATGGCCAAGTCGTCCAGTGGTTCGGCACCAATACGGATGTGACGGAGCTGAAACAGGCGTCGCAGTATGCGCGCAGCCTGATCGAAGCCAGCCTCGACCCGCTGGTCACCATCAGCCCGGAGGGCAAGATCACTGACGTCAACGCCGGCTCGGTCAAGGTGACCGGTGTGCCACGAGAGAAGCTCATTGGGACCGACTTCTCCAACTACTTCACCGAGCCCGACAAGGCACGCGAGGGTTACCAGCAGGTCTTTGCCAAAGGTTCGGTCACCGACTACCCACTGACCATCCGGCATAAGGACGGCAGCCTCACCGACGTTCTCTACAACGCCTCGGTCTACAAGGAGGTGCGGGGCATCGTCCTGGGCGTGTTCGCCGCTGCGCGTGACGTGACGGTGCAGAAACAAGCGGAGGAGAACGTCCGCCGGCTCAATGCGGAGCTTGAACAGCGGGTCATCGAACGGACCGCCGAACTTAAAGCCGCCAACACCGAGCTGGAAGCATTCTCCTATTCCGTCTCACACGATTTGCGCACCCCCGTGCGGGCCATCGACGGATATACCCAGGCGGTGCTGGAAGACTACGGGCCGCAGTTGCCAGCGGAAGGCCTCCGTTTTCTTCAAACCATCCGCAATTCCGCCCGGCATCTGGGCGCGTTGATCGATGACTTGCTCGCCTTCGCGCAGCTCAAGCAACTGGAACTGAGCAAGCATGCGGTCGATACGAACATCCTGGTGCGCACGACTCTCGACGAACTGCGGGCTCCGTGGCCGAATCGTCAGGTCGAACTTCGCATCAGTGACCTGCCGGCGAGTTCCGGAGATCCGACGTTGCTGAAACAAGTCTGGCTCAACCTGCTCTCGAATGCGCTGAAATACACCAAGAAGCGGGACAAGGCCGAAATTGAGATCGGGTGCCGGAAGGCCAATGGCGTCGACGTTTTTTTCATCCGCGACAACGGCACCGGTTTCGACATGCGCTACGCGGACAAACTGTTTAAGGTCTTCCAGCGATTTCATCGCGCGGAGGACTATGAGGGCACCGGCGTCGGCCTCGCCATCGTGCAGCGCATCGTTCACCGCCATGGCGGGAGAATCTGGGCCGAGGCCGCGGTCGATCGCGGGGCGACATTTTCTTTCACCCTGGAAAAGGAAACCAAAACATGAATAAACCCACTGCCGTCGAGCTATTGCTTGTTGAAGACGATCCGAAGGACCTGGAGCTGGCGCTGCGCTCGCTGCGCAAAGCCAATCTCACGAACTACATTCACATCGCCCGCGACGGTGCCGAGGCGGTGGATTTTATCTTCTGCGAAGGCGCGCACGCCGCCCGCCAAATTGCCGACACCCCGAAGGTGATTCTCCTCGATCTTAAGCTGCCGAAGATCGACGGCCTCGACGTGCTGAAACGCATCAAGTCCGACCCGCGGACCAAGATGATTCCCGTCGTTGTGCTGACTTCGTCGAAGGAGCAAAGTGACGTGGTCGCGAGCTACCAGCTCGGGGTGAATAGCTACATCGTGAAGCCCGTGAATTTCGAGCAGTTCAGCCAGTCCGTGCGCGAGCTCGGTCTCTTTTGGCTACTCCTCAACCGGCCGCCTGCGGGTAGCGGTTAGAAGCCGAGCCATTGTGCAGGGCGGACCGCGCGGTCGGGGAGCACGAGCATGAGCAACAATCTAACGCTATCGTGCGGTCGGCCTCGCGAGCCGCTACATTGTGAGAATGGCGAGTTTCTAGATCAAAGGTATTGGAAACGCCGGCTCAAATTGTCTCGCCGGTATTTTTTCGAAAAGACGTAACCGATGGCCAAAGGCGAAATGACGTATCCCGTGGCCATGCCGGCCACCGTCCGCGGCACTCATCAGATGCAGGTCAGCCCTTTTTGCACGTTTTCGGCAGTATGCCGACGTAGAGGCTGTGGCCGCTTCACTAGAGCTAGAGCTTAGCCGGCATTTGAAACTCTGCGAGTTGGCAATCCTCAACGCTGCGAGTGCCGACAAGATAAGCATTTGCTTTTCGCATATCATCGTAATCCCGTCGACCAACTGATGCACGAGATCCCCGGTGTACCCCCTCTCGACCCTTGGCTTCAGGTTCTCCTCGACCGAGGAAAGCGCTGATGCTTGTCTGGAACTCGCAATCACCTACCTGCATTCCAGCCCCTTTGACAAACGGGGCCGGGTAAAAATGTGGCCCAGGGCCGTCACCCCCTTGACCAGTGCGTACGCACCGCCCGCTTGCCACTGGCGCAATTTTGCCTCACCTTCCCGCCAGGCGATCAACTATCCGCCAGCGCCCTGTTGCGGAACTCAACCACTTGGTGGCGCGCCTGGCTGCCGCCCCGAACCGGGCCAGCGGCGATGACCTTCGCCAGCAAATAGTCGAGGGTTTCTACGGCTGCCCAGTGGATCGGGCCAAATTGGATGACGCCTCGGTAAAGAAACCCGCCGTCGCCAAAGTATAGCTTTGATCGCGTTTCGGCAAGATCCGGGATTTTGGCAGTCTGGTCCGCTGCAATGCCGCATTTCGTCACACTAGATTGTCCGGTACGCTTTGATTGTTGAAGCAAAACCGCCCAACCATGCCGAAATTGAATTGTCCGAATTAAATACTCTCCCGACGGAGTCCGGTTACACTTTGGAATGTCGACCAACACACGGCTCAAAGCAAAAAGCTGCGGATTTCCCGCAGCTTTTTTATTTTCCGACCGTGACCGGTCGCGAAATGCTTTATTTCGGAATGACGATGATTTCGCGGACTTTGATGGCCTTCCGGATCTCGCCGGCTTGGTTTTTGAAGAGGAAGTCCGAGTAAACCATCAGGAAGCGGTCCGGGCCCGTCTCGAGAAGACTGGTGTAGCCGCAGGAGGTGTGCAGGTCGGCGTGGGCGTAATCGAAGAATTCCAGCGGCTCGGTCCAGTTCGTGCCTATGCCGTCGACATTGAAGCGGAGCTGCACGCCGGGACGTCCGGAGGTGAGCACCACGACGCCGTTTTTCAACTGAAGCAGCTGCGGCAGCACGCCGGACTGCGTGAAGGCCTTCGGGGTGGTCCATGTCACGCCTTGGTCGCGTGACGTCGAGAAGTACATCGGCCCGTTGCCGACATCGCTCGTGCGCAGGATGCAGAGATAAGTGCCGTCGGCGAGGATCTCGAAATTGGGTTCGGTGAATCCTTCGCGCCCGGCGCCTTTGGCGTCCGCCTTCGCGTCGAACTGATAAGGGATGCGGCCGTGCAATTTCCAGACGCGTCCGCCATCCGTGGAGCGATAGAAGCCGACGCCGATTTTCGGGTCGAGCGAACCGTCGTCGCGCAGCCGGTAGCTGGGATAAATGCCGCCGATGATCGAGCCGTCGGCCGCGACATGCATGCGGCCCGACCACATCACCGGCACCAGGCCTTCCAGGCTGTATTTCACGGCCTTGGCGTCGTCGACCGTGGCGTGCTCTGACACCGCTTCCGTCTGGCCGGCTGGCAGGCGTTTGAAATACACGCCCTGGCGTTCCGTCGGCATTTCGCTGGCCAGATAAAAGTAACGTTTGGTCCCAGACCAATTTTGAATGCTTTCGCCGATCGGCTTCGGCATCTTGAGATCTTCCACTTTCAGTGCCACCGGCGATTCGACCGAGAGGCGATCTCCGTTGGGCAGCAGCAGTCCGCCGGGAGGACCAGCCGGTGGCGTTTCGGCCAGCTCCCACGTCTTGCCGTTATCCCTCGAAACCGCGCCGCCGCCGCCTTTCTTGCCGTAGCTCTTGATGTTGTCGTGACTCATGCTCCAGCGCACGTACAGCGTCTGGTCGTTGATGCGGGTGATTTTCGGAAACTGGAAAAAGCCCCAGCCTTCCGGTTTCGTCGCGACGGAGACGACGGTCGGCTCCGACAATTGCACGGTCGCGACCGGTTTTCCGGCCAGCTTCAATTCAGTCTGGGTCGCTCCATAGGCCGGGATTCCCGGCGGAATACTGTTCCATTGCGGCGGGGTGTCGGCGTGGCTGATGACCGTCGAGCTGAACAAGGCCAAGCTGACGAGGGCGGATCTCGCGGGGGTAAAGTTGAACGGGGCGATATTCATGAGCGTGAAGCGTGATGAAGAGAGCGCGTTGAGGTCAACGCGCTACACCTCATTTTGGCGTGACGACGATTTCCCGGATCTTGATCGCTTTTCTGATCTCCTTGGCCGCGTTCAGGAATCTGAAATCGGAATAAACCAGGAGGAATCGGTCGGGCCCGGTGGCGAGCAGGCCCGTATATCCGCAGGACCCTACATCGGGCAGATTATGATAAGGTAACATTTCGAACGAGTCGGTCCAAGTCTCTGCATTCCTGTTGGTCGAGAAACGAACTTGGACTCCCGGGCGACCGGAACTCAGTACGGTGACGCCGTTCTTGAGGCGAAGCAGCCGGGGGAGCACTCCCGAAGGCGTAAACGCTTTCGGTTTTGTCCAGGTGGCTCCGAGATCCTGGGAAAAACTCGCGTACATCGGGCCGATTCCGCGGCCGTCGGTCGTCCGCAGCACACAGAGAAACGTGCCATCGGCCAGAATTTCGAAAGCCGGTTCCGTGAATCCCATTCGGGTGTCGCCGATCGGATCGACGGACAAGTCCGCGTCATAAAGAATCCGTCCTTGGATTTTCCACGTGCGACCTTCGTCCGTGGAACGGTAAAAATAAATGCCGCTACTCGGATCCACCGAGCCATCGGCCCGGAGCCTGTAACCGGGATAGGTGCCCGCGTAGAGGGCGCCATCCGCGGCAATGTGCATGTCGCCCCACCAAACAATCGGCACCAAGCCATCAAGGCTGTAGCGGAGCGCCTGGGGATCGATGAGCGTGGCGTGTTCGGTGACCCAGGTGTTTTGGCCCTGGCGCAGCCGTTTGATGAAAATACCCTGCCGGCTCGGCGGCAGTTCACTGTGGCGATAAAGCACCATCGGGTGCTTGGGCCGGGAAGCGCGTGCCTCGCCCACGGACTTCGGAAGATCGAGATCCGTCGCCTTGAGGGCGACTGGGCTAACGACGGCGATGCGGTCGCCGCTCGGTAAAAGCAGCCCTTCGGTGGCTTCGGCGGGAGCTTCAGATCTGGTCCAGGTTTTTCCTCCGTCCGTGGAAGTGGCTTTGGCCGACCCACTTTTGCCATAACTTGTGATCGAGTCGGCGTGCATGCTCCAGTGGACCTCCAAAGCAACGTTCGGGAGGTAACCGACGGAGGGAAATTGGAAGAATCCCCAGTCTTCCGGTTTTGACGCGACGGCGACGACGGTGGGCTGGGACAATGTCACGCTCGCAACGGCGCGGCCGTGGAGGGTGGCTTCAAGCGAGACCGCTTCATAGGCGGCCGTTCCCGGCGGGATCAGATTGTGCGGATGCACAGCCTCGGCGCCATCGGCAGACGTCGCGCTCAACCAGAGTATGCCCACCATGGCGGATCGCAAGAGGGCCCGGCGAGGCCAGCGCCGAACGGAATTTCCGGGGGATTTCATGGTCAGGGAGCGAAGAGGACGGGCCGTAAACCCTCAACCCGAGCTTGCGCCCGAGGGCAGGAGTCGGTTTGTTAACCATCCCACTGTCGAATGAAAACCATCCGCGACTTCGCTGCTGCCAAGGTCGAGCACCGGAAAATTGTCATGGTCACGACCTACGACACGTGGTCCGCGCGGCTTTTGGCGGCAGCTCCCGTGGATTGCCTGCTGGTCGGCGACAGCGCCATGATGGTCATGCACGGCGAGCGGGATACGCTGGGGGCGACCATCGAGCTGATGGTGATGCACACCAAGGCGGTGGTGCGGGGCGCCCCGGAAAAATTTATTGTCACGGACATGCCTTTTCTCGCGGCGCGCAAGGGTCCGGCCCATGCGCTCGACTGCGCGGCGCAACTCCTGCGCGCCGGCGCCCATGCGGTGAAGCTGGAAGGGATTCGCGGCCATGCCGATGTGGTCAGTCACCTGGTTGAGTCCGGCATTCCCGTCATGGGCCATCTCGGATTGCTTCCGCAATCGGTCCATACCGTCGGAGGTTACACCGTCCAGGGACGCGATCCCGCGGCGGCTGCCCGCGTGCGGGAAGAGGCGGCGATGCTGGAAGCGGCCGGGGCCTTTGCAGTGGTCCTGGAATGCATTCCGCAGGATCTCGCCCGCCAGATCACGGCCACGTTAAAAATTCCGACGATCGGCATTGGCGCCGGCGTCAATTGCGATGGGCAGGTGTTGGTGTTGCACGACATGCTCGGCCTCAACCCCGAGTTCAACCCGCGCTTCGCCCGCCGGTTTGTCGAGGGCGCGGAGACGATCGGCAAAGGACTGGAGCGTTATGCGGCTGCGGTCCGGAGCGGCAAATTTCCAGCGGCCAAGGAAAGTTATTCGTAAGCTGAATTTTATGCCTCGTGTCGTCACCACCGTTGCCGAATGGCGCTCTCTCCGGGCCACGCATCGCGCAGCGGGCCGCAGCATCGGCTTTGTCCCGACCATGGGCGCTTTGCATGCAGGCCACGCCTCGCTTTTCCAGGCGGCGCGACGCGACAACGCGGTCGTGCTCGCCTCCCTGTTTGTCAACCCCACCCAGTTCGACCAGGAAAACGACTTTGAGCACTATCCCCGTACGTGGGGGCGCGATGAAGAGCTGATGGATGCAGCCGGCGTGGACGTGGTGTTCGCGCCGCAGGTGGACGAGATGTATCCCAACGGCACACGCTATGCCGTGACCGAGAATGAGGTGAGCAACGAATTGGAAGGCGCGCACCGCCCCGGGCATTTCACCGGCATGCTCACCGTGGTGCTGAAGCTGCTGCAAATCGCCGGGGCCGAACGTGCCTATTTCGGCGAGAAGGACTGGCAGCAGCTGCAACTCGTGCGCGGTCTCGCGAAGGCGTTTTTTATTCCGACTGAGATCATTGTCTGCCCCACGGTGCGCGAAACCGACGGCCTCGCAATGAGCTCGCGCAATGCCCGGCTTTCGCCCGCTGAACGCGCGCTGGCGCCGAAGTTCAATGCCGCCCTCGTGGGCGCAGCCACCCCGGCCGCGGCCCGGACCCAGCTGGAAGCGACGGGGTTCGCGGTGGATTATGTGGAAGATCGCGAAGGCCGCCGCCTCGGCGCGGTCCGGCTTCGCCAAACCCGGCTCATCGACAATGTCGCGCGGTAACGTCCTCTTTCTCCTCTCCGGTTCGATCGCGTGTTACAAGGCGTGCACGGTGATCTCGCGGCTGACCCAGGCCGGAGTCGCGGTGCAAACCGTCGCAACCCCGTCCGCGCTGCGTTTCGTGGGCAAGGCGACGCTTGAAGGGCTGAGCGGCCGGCCCGTGTTCAGCGATCTCTGGGAGGAAGGCCGCGCGCTCGATCACATCGAACACGCGCGCTGGGCCGATCTCGCGCTGGTCTGCCCCGCCACGGCGAACACCGTCAACCGGCTGGCCGCCGGCCTGAGCGACGATCCGTTGGGCGCACTTTTTCTGGCCTGGGAACTCGGGCAAAAGCCCTGGTGGATTGCCCCGGCGATGAATCATCGCATGTGGGAGCATCCCGCCACCGCCGCCTCGCTCGAAAAATTGCGCGGCTGGGGCGTGCAGGTGCTTGATCCGGTCGAGGGTCCGCATGCCTGCGGCGAAACCGGCTCCGGCCGGCTCGTCGAACCCGAGGAAATCGCGGCGAAGGTCCAGGCGGCCCTGGGAAAAATCCAGCGGTAAGCTCCGGGCCCGAACGACGGAATCCGGATGATCCCAGGCCAATGTCCCCGCGCATGAATGTTCTCATCACCGCCGGCGCCACGCGTGAGCCGATCGACGCGGTGCGGTTTCTTTCGAATGGGAGCACGGGTGCCACCGGTGCAGCGTTGGCGGACGCCTTGGTGGCGGCCGGACATGCGGTCACTTTGTTGCGGGGGGAAATGACGGTCGCTCCGCGCGCCGCGGTTGAAGGGGAAATCTTCTCCTCCGCCGCCGATTTGCGGGCCCGCTTGCAGCGACAGCTGGCCGCGGGGAAATTCGATGCGGTGATCATGACGGCGGCGGTGGCCGATTACCGGCCGCGCGAGGTGACATCGGAAAAGATTTCCTCGGATGCCGCTGAGCTCACGCTCTCCCTCGTCCGAAACGAAAAAATTCTTCCCCAATTAAAACCGTTTTCTCCGCGTCCGTTGCAGGTCGTGGGGTTCAAGCTGACGGTCGGGGCGGACGATACCGCGGGGCGTCAGGCGGTGGCCCGGCAGTTTGCGGACGGCGGTGTCGACCTGGTGGTCCACAACGATCTCGACGAAATTCGTGCGGCGGCCGTGCATCCTTTCCGGCTTTATTCGTCCGCCCAGGGCGATCCGGAGAACATTTCGGGCGCGGCCGGACTGGCGGCGGCCTTGGGCCGGCATTGGCTGGCAGGCCGGGCCCGGGCGGCAAACCAACGGAAGACGGGCTGATTTCGCATGCGGACCCTTGTGCTCAACATCGGCAACAGCTCGTTGCTCGTCGGCGTTTTCACCGACGACCGGCTGGTGACGCAGTTTCGCGTGCCCGTGAAAGCCGCCGCGACTCCGCGCAGCTGGAAAAAATTCCTCGGAAACCGGCTGCGGGGAAAATTCGACCGCGCGGCGCTGTGCTCGGTGGTGCCGGCGCTCACCCCGAAAATCATGCGTCAGGTGGAAGCGAAGCTCGGGGTCGCCCCGTTGCTGCTCACCGCCGCCGCGGCACATGGCTTGAAGATCGGCTACCGTGACCCGCGCCAGCTGGGCACCGATCGTCTGGCCGCGGCGTTGGGCGCGCGCCTGCTTTTTCCGGAACAGAATGTGGTGATCGTCGATTGCGGCACGGCGACCACGGTGACGGCCCTGAACAAGAAAGGCGTGCTGCTGGGCGGGGCGATTTTTCCCGGGCTGGGACTTTGGTCGGAGATGCTGGTTTCGCGCACCGCGCAGCTGCCGCCCGCTGAAGTGGTTCGTCCGGTGGAAGCGCTGGGCCGGTCGACCGCGGAAGGCCTGCAAAGCGGAATTTTTTACGGCCACGTCGGCGCGGTGCGGGAACTCACGCAACGCATCCGGAAGGAAGCCTTTGGGCAAGCGCCGGCTGTGGTGGTGGGAACGGGCGGTTCCGCGGAGTGGCTGACCTTGGAAAACCTCTTTACCGTGCACGAGCCCGGGCTCATTTTGACCGGCTTGCATTTTTTTGCCCATTTTTCCTCCGACCATGCTTAGAACCTTTCTTCGGACTAAAATCCATCGCGCCACCGTCACGTCCGCAGATCGTGACTACGAGGGCTCCATCTCGATCGACCGCGCGCTCTGTCGCGCGGCGGGTTTGCTGGAGTACGAGCAGGTCGATGTCTACGACATCACAAACGGCGAACGCTTCACGACCTACGTGATCTACGGCGAAGCGGGCCAGATCCAGATCAATGGCGCGGCGGCGGTGCTCGTGCGCCCCGGCGATCTCGTCATCATCTGCGCCTACAGTTCGCTGCTGCCGGAGGAAATAACCCCGCATCGCGCGACGGTCGTGCGGGTGGATGCGAAGAACCAGCCGGTCAAGGTCACGGCCGCGGCCGTGGAAAAACCCTGAGGGCTTTGACCCCGGCTGCGGGTTGATTTCATTCAGGCTCCCATGATCGCCACCGATAACGTCATCGATGCGGAGGCCGAGCGTCTCCTGAAGTCGCTCATGCACGTGGACTGCGATCCGCGCGGGAAAACTTGGAATTTCGAGACCTGCCGGGAGATCGCGCCGCTGACGCTCGAGATCAACCGGCTGAAAAAGGAAAAACAGGCGGTGATCCTCGCGCACTCGTACGTCGAGCCGGAGATCATCTACGGTGTGGCGGATTTCCGCGGCGATTCCTATTACCTCAGCGTCAAGGCGAAGGAAGCCAAGGCGAAGGTCATTGTTTTTGCCGGCGTGGTGTTCATGGCGGAAACCGCCAAGATTCTCTCGCCTGACGCGACGGTCGTGGTGCCGGATCGCGGCTCGGGCTGCTCGCTCGCGGATTCGCTGACTGGTGAGGAATTGCGCCGGCTCAAATCGCTTTATCCGGACGCGACCGTGGTGTGCTACATCAACAGCACCGCGGAGGTGAAGGCGGAGTCCGACATCTGCGTCACTTCGGGCAACGTCTACCACATTGTGGCCAACCTGCCCTCGCGCCGTGTGCTGTTCGTGCCGGACCGCCTGATGGGCGACAACCTGCGCACGGAGATGAAGCGTCGCGGCGTGGACAAGGAGATCATCACGTCGGATGGCACCTGCATGGTGCACGATCAATTTGGCGTCGCGGAGATTGCTGCGGCGCGCGCGCGCTATCCCGGATTGAAAGTGGTGTCCCACCCGGAGTGCCCATCCGATGTGGCTGCCGCTTCGGATTTCGTCGGCAGTACCGGCGCGATGATGAGTTACGTGAAGACCAACGCGGCGCCTTACTATTTGATGCTGACGGAATGCGGGCTGGTCGGCCGGCTCCAGGTGGAATCACCCGAGAAGGCCTTCATCGGCGGCTGCCGGCTCTGTCCCTACATGAAACTCAATTCGCTGGAGAAAGTCCGCGATGCCCTGGCCGCGCCGCGGCCCGACCAGATCGTCACCCTCGAGGAAACGATGCGCCGCCGCGCGGCGCGCTGCATTGAAAAAATGTTCGAACTCGCCCCGACCGATTGAGGCGGGCGCACGGGAAACCCCGAATCGGACCTCGTAGGTCCGGGCTTCCCCGCTTAAACTTCCTGTTCCTGATTTTTCCTCCCCCCGTTTGTCCATGACCCACACCCGCACCGACCTCCTGATCGATCTAGCGCTGGAGGAAGACGCCGGACTCGGCGATGTCACGAGCCGCGCTATTTTTGCCCCGAACCACCGTTCGCGCGCTTTCATTGAGGCCGGTCATGAACTGACGGTGTGCGGCCTCGAAGTGGCCGCGCGGGTGTTTGCCAAGGTCGATCCGAAATTGAAAGTGACCCTGACGGCCCGCGATGGGCAGCGGATCAAAAAAGGCGGCGTAGTGCTGCGCGTCGCGGGACCGACGGCGTCGCTGCTCACGGCGGAGCGCACGGCGCTCAATTTCATCCAGCGGCTTTCGGGGATCGCGACGCTGTCCCGCAAATTTGCCGATGTCGTCACGCCGCTGGGCGTGCGGATTGTCGATACGCGGAAAACCACCCCGGGGTATCGTGCGCTCGAAAAATATGCGGTGCGCTGCGGCGGTTGTTACAACCACCGGTCTTCGCTGGGCGAACACGTTCTCATCAAGGACAACCATATCGCCGCGGCGGGCTCCCTCACGAAAGCCGTGCAGCGGACGCGGGCCTCCGCGCCGCATCTGGCCAAGATCGAGGTCGAGGCGAAAACCCTGGCGGAAGTCCGCGAAGCGGTGCGCGCCGCGGCCGAGGTCATTTTGCTGGATAACATGACGCCGGCTCAGATTCGGGCGGCGATCGCGACGATCGGTGGCGCCGCGGTGATCGAGGTTTCCGGAGGAGTTCGGTTTGAAACGCTGCGCGATTATGCGATCCCGGGCGTGGATGTCATTAGCGTCGGCGCCCTCACCCACTCCGCCCCGGCGGCCGACCTGAGTTTGACCCTGGTCGGACGCAAATGAAGATGAGATCGCGATGCAACGGTCTAAAGGTAGGGCGGGTCTTTGACCCGCTCTCCGGAAGGGCGGGTCGGAGACCCGCCCTACTGCACTTGGATTGAACATGGAAATTATCCACACCGACTGTCTTGTGATCGGCGCCGGACTGGCGGGCTCGGCCTATGCGCTGCAGGCGGCCAAGCGCGGGCTCGCGGTGGAAATGCTCTGCCTCGCCGGACCACTGGTGGCCAACAGCGACTGGGCGCAGGGGGGGATCATTTACGATACGACGAGTGATCCTGAGTCGCTGGCGAAGGATATTTTCGAGGCGAGCGACCGCACGGCAAATCCCCATGCGGTCGACCAGCTGGTGCAGGAAGGTCCGACGGCGGTGAAGGAATTTCTTCTGGACGAATTGCAAGTGAAGTTCGACCGCGATGCCTCCGGTGCACTCGATTTCGCCCGTGAAGGCGGGCACAGCGAGCGCCGCATCATCCACGCCAAGGACACGACCGGTCACGCGATTCTCGACGCGGTGGCGCAGCGGGTCGACGCCACGCCGCGCATCCATCGTCGTTCCGGTTCGGTCGCGATCGACCTGTTGACGCTCTCGCACAACTCCGAAGATCCCGCGGACAAATACGAGCCGCTGACCTGTTTCGGCGCCTACGTGCTCGACATCCGCACTGGCGAAACGGTTGCGATCGTCGCAAAGAAGACGATCCTGGCGACCGGCGGGCTTGGGCAGATTTTCCAGCACACCACCAATCAGCCCGGCAGCGTTGGGCACGGGGTGGCGATGGCGTACCGGGTCGGCGCGCGCTTGGTCGACCTGGAATACGTGCAATTTCATCCGACGGTGTTCGCCAAGAAGAACGCCCCGCGGTTTTTGATCACGGAGGCGATCCGCGGCGAAGGCGCGGTGCTGGTGAACGCCCGCGGCGAGCGCTTCATGGACCCGGTTCATCCGCTCGGCTCGCTGGCGCCGCGTGACGTGGTGGCGCGGGCGATCAAGCATGAGCTGGCGGTGAGCGGCGAGCCGTGCGTCTTTCTCGATCTGTCGATGCTGAAGCCGGAGTTTATCCGTGAACGCTTCCCGAGTATTTACGACCGCTGCCTCCACCATGGCGTCGACATCACCCGCGAACTTATCCCCGTGGTCCCCGCGGCGCATTTCGCCTGCGGCGGCGTGCACACCGACCTGCAGGGCCGCACCAACATCCGGCATCTGAACGCGATCGGCGAAACCGCCTGCACCGGCCTGCACGGAGCCAACCGGCTCGCAAGCACCTCGCTGCTTGAATGCCTGGTCGGCGCACGCGCCACGGCGCGGGCAGACGCGGAAGACATCGCGGCGTTCAAACACTTCCGTTTGCCAACCCCTCGTCCGTGGGCGAGCCCGACGCGAGAGGCGGATCCTGTGCTCGTCCGCCAGGACATGCAGCAGATTCAAAGCACGATGTGGAATTACGCTGGAGTGGTGCGTTCACCGAAGCGTCTAACCCGGGCGCGCCGCATCCTGCTCGAGCTGCGCGAAGAGATTTTGTCGTTCTACCGCGGCGCCCGGCTGACCCGTGAACTGATCGAACTGCGCAATGCGGTGCAGACCGCGCTGCTGATCGTCCACGCGGCCACCCTCAATCCCCAGAGCAAGGGTTGCCACTACGTGGTGGAAGAAGACTGAACGGAATTCCGTCCGGCTTACTTCGTTGGCGAGAAATCGGTGGGAGTCAGGAAAACTGAGCGGATCTCAGTCGTGAGCGAACCGTCCCTTTCCGAATCGCCCTTTACCTTGATCCAACCCGGATCTGCGCGGAAGGCGGTGAAGGATGCGGCGGCGGCTTCGCGGTTTTTATGCGCCAGCATATAGATCAGGGTGTGGTCCGCGCCTTTGTCCGCATCGGACGGAACCCAGTAGGCGATATTGGTCATGCCATAATGGGTGAAGAACACGCGGGTGTGATCGCGGAACCGGGCATGCAGAGCCGGGAGTTTTCCCGCGGGCGTGACGTAGGTCCTGAGCTCAAACACGCGGGGTCCGGCCGTGGAGACGGCGATCGCCGGCGAATAGTCGGTGGCGTTCAGAAAGGTCGATTCCACCTTGGCGACAATTTTGCCGTCGGCCTCGCTGGCCGTGCGGGCGGCGATCCAGTCGGGGTTCTTGCTAAATTCCGCCCAGGATTTCTTGGCGGCTTCGCGGCTGGGATAACCCAGGAGATAAACGAGTTTTTCGCCTGCACCATCCTTGGCGTCCAT
>CAMAPG010000027.1 GCA_945859965.1 Opitutus sp. GAS368
ATGGCCGGCTCTATTGGGTGGTGCAGGCGTTTGTCAGCGCCCCGCCCGAGCGGGTCCAGACCCACCTGATGATTTCGGAGGACAAAGGTACGACGTGGAAATATTCCTGCCCGGTGGCGCTCGATCCCAAGGTCGAGTTCAACGAGACCTCGCTCTACGAAACCCCCAAGGGCGACCTGGTCGCTTTTCTGCGCAGCGGCAATTTCAACGATCATCTGTGCATCGCCCGCTCGACGGATCACGGGAAAAGTTTCCAGCCCTGGCAGGACATGGGGTTCCAAGGCCATCCATCCTACGCCCTGCGCCTGCCGGACAAACGCGTGCTGCTGGTGTACGGCTACCGTCATCCGCCGTACGGCATCCGGGCGCGCGTCCTGAACGCCGAATGCACGGACGCCGCAACCGCGCCCGAAGTGGTGTTGCGCGATGACGGCGGCTCCGGCGACCTCGGGTATCCGTGGGCCACGCTGATTTCGAAGAAACGCGCGCTGGTCGTTTATTATTTCAACAAGGAAGCTACCGGCACGCGTTCAATCGAATCGACTGTGGTCGAAATTCAATAAGGCATCCCAGGTTGGCCCCGAGCCCTGAGGCGAGCCCCGGGGCTCCCGTTTTGCCCCGTCGAAAGAAATTTCCCGACGAGGAAAAAATTCTTGCGAATGAATAAAATGTGACGATGGGTATGCCAGTTCGATGTCAGGTCAGATGCACGGTCGAGATCGTGATTTGAGTCAGGCAGCGAGAACCAGGCAGGTCGGCGTTAGCGACTTTTGCGAGGCAACAGGTCAGGCTACGTCAGAAATCATGCATCGATTGGTTGGCCACCCCCACGGCTTGCGTTTCGCGGACGGTGGCCCGCCGGAATCGGTCCGACCTAGGTCCCATCAACCATAACTTGCACGGATGTGACGGCGCAGGGCGGACTTGGATCCGTCCTCAAGTTTCCCGAAGACGGCAGGTTCGGTCAGCACCAGCTCCGAGGTCCGCCCGGCCAGGCGTGCCGTGGTGGCCGCGAGTCGGTCGTCGTCAGACACCGCCGGATCATCCGTGACGAAAGCAAAAACCACATGAAATTTCACCACCTTCTACATCAACGCGAAGCGGCCCTGCGGCAGGCCCGTCTCACCAATGTCGCCTTCGCCTATCACGAATTGGGCGGCTTTGCGGCGCGCATCGCCCGGGGCCAACTCCGCGGCGAGGTCACCCTTCACTTCGCCGATCCAGCCGCGGACCGCCCTTGGCCCGTGCTGCTCGCCAATGAAGGCAGTCAGTCCGTGATTGAGGAGCATTTTCGGGATGAAGACATCGTCGAACTCGCGGACCTCATTGCCTTTTTAACCGAGGGCGAAGGAGCCACGACGCTCACTTTCCGGATTGAGGAACTGGAAGCGAGATTCAAGGGAAGTTTGCGCCGTGAGCTCGAAGCCGCCGGGGTCGAAATCCAGTAAGCAAGCCGAGCTTCAAACCAGTTTAACCACAAAGGGACAAAGATGACACAAAGTATACCTCCGGGAGGATTTTTATGGTTCGATCCACCAAGCCGGATCGATCTTCGTGTCTTTGTTTCTTTGTGGTTAAAATCCGATGCTGACCCACCCTCGTTCAGGCCGGTGGACGGCCACGCACGCCCTCGAGCACCGGACTGACATCAGCCACCGGTCGCACTTCGACGGTCAGGGCCAAGGGTAATCCCGGGCACTTCCGGGCGATCTCCGTCGCCTCGTCGATGTCCGCAACCGACAGAAAGAAATAACCGCCAACGACCTCCTTGGATTCCGCGTAGGGCCCATCCACCACCGTGCCGAGCGCACCGGAGACCACCCGTCCTTCCAGCGCCAAAGGACGCCCGTGCTGGACTTTCCCTGCGGCGGCCAGCTTCTCATACCAATCATTCCATTGCTGGGTGAGTTTCGCCCGCTGTTCGGCCGAAAGGTGCTGATGCGTGTCCGGGCCGGCATTCCGAAAGAGCAGCAGAAAGGAGGAGGGAGAGGGCTTCGAAGGGTTCGCCATGGCAAAACGGGTGATGATCATTCCCCCGCCCTTCGTCAAAATTTACGATCAGCGACTGCCGGCCGGAAATCGCTCCGCTCCAGGCCAGGTCGCTGACCGGGCGCCCTCCTTCGCCGGGCCTACGGAGGGCAGGCCGCCGAGGTCACCTGCAAAAATCGATCATGTGTTACCGAGCCTCGATTCGGATTCACCAAGGTATGAAACCCAGACCAAATCCGCGTTCGACCGTCCAGCCGAGGCCCACCGCAAGGACTGCCGCCGACAGGACAATTTTGAATTTTGGCGCCCACGACTGGCGGCCAATCCCCAGCAACACCGGCCAGAGCACCGCGACAATCAGCGCCTGTCCGATTTCCACGCCCAGGTTGAATGACAGCAGCGCCCGGGCAATCCCGCCGGATGGCAAGCCAAGTTCACCCAGGACGTTGGCGAACCCGAAGCCATGCAGGAGTCCAAAGCAAAACGTCAGCCTCCAGCGATGCCGCGGCTGATGCACGCGGAGATTTTCCGCGGCGACATACACGATGCTCAAGGCGATGCCGGTCTCGATGAGCCGCGGCGGCAGGTTGACCACGTGCAACACCGCCAGAGACAGGGTGATCGTATGGGCGACGGTGAACGCTGTGATAATCTTGAGCAGGTCGATGAACCGCGGGACAAAAAGCAACGCGAGGAGGAAACAGATATGGTCGTACCCGAGGAAAATATGCCCGATGCCGAGCTTGAGGTACTGGGCCACCTGCTGTGTCCAGGGCACGCGATGTCCGGTCTCATACACGATGTACGGCTCGGTTCGGGAAAAGACACCTTCCCCCACCCGATCGCCGCTGGTGAAGCGGCCCAGAATGGCGAACTTCTCGTCCAAGGCCGCGAAGAGCCGTCCGAAATGAAGGCCCACACTCTCCGTCGGATTGAGAGCCGGGCGACGGAAGGTGAATCGGATCAGCCTTTGTCCGACATCCGTCTCGCTCAGAATCCCGTCCGCCGGTTTGGACCAAGCGGGCTCGTCCATGCGACCAAGGTCGGCGGGCTGCCCGTTGATCCCAACGAGAATGTGGCTGCGGAGAAACGTTTCGATCGCGGGATAGGCCGCCGTCAGTTCAGCCACCGTGACCCGCCGGTCCGCGTTGGCATCCACCGGTGCCATCCGGCCCAGCGTCAGCACATCAAATAGAAAAATGAACCAGGTCTCATCCCGGGTCGCATCCACCCGACTGTAGGCGGTGGAAACCTCGTGGGCATTGGCCGCCGCGCCCAAGCCCAGCAGAAGCGCCAGGCGCAACGAAAAATATTTCCGCCACACGCTTCACTTCCTGCACCCTCTCTGCACTTGTCAACGCCGGGTTGCTTGAAATGCCCAGGCGTCCCGCCATGCTGCCGCCATGGTCAGACGTCTGCCCCGGTTCATCGCGTTTGTTCTCCTGGTCATTCTGCTGCTCGGTTCCGGCAAATTCATCGAAGCGTTTATCTCCGACTCCGCCACCCGGCTGGCCTACCAGATCCGCGATGAAGCCTCGGCGCTTCGCCGCTCGCATGAAACCAAGCGGACTTTTGTCCACCGCCCGAAGGCCTGGCCGGACGGACTCAGCGGCGACTATCGCATCGAAATTGTCAGCACGCCCCTGAACAGCCCCGAGCACCGCTCCATCCTCACCGCCAACTCCTACGACGGCCCGACCCGCAGCGGCACCAGCTACCACCTCAACTACGTGGTGGTGCCCCAAAATCTCGTCGTCCGCCACCGCCAGGGTGAACCCACCCTCGTGACGCTGGAATTAAACGGTGATCGGATTTCACTGACCGCACTGCCGTAAGCCCAGCACCCTCACGGGTGGATGGCCGCGATGGCGCGGGCCTGGTCGATCATGGGCTTGTCAATCAGTTTGCCCTCGACCGCGAAGGCGCCATGAGGATTGGCGGCGGCGGCCGCGAGGACCTGTTCCGCCCAACGGCGTTCCAAGTCCGAAGGCAGGAAACCGCGCCGGACCGCTGCAATTTGCTTTGGATGAATGCAAAATTTCGCCCCGAAACCAAACGCCCGCGAACGCCGCACGTCGGCTTCCAGGGCCGCTTCGTCATGGATCGCCATCGAAACGCCGTCGATCGGCGCAGGCAAACCCGCATAACGCGATTCGAGCACAATCTGGGTACGCACCGAATCGAGCACCTGGCCGGTGTCGATCATGCCGGCATCGTTGCAGAAATCGACCGAGCCAAAGGCGAGCCGCGTGAGCCCCGGCACGGCCGCCAGCGAACGCACGTGGATCAGCCCCGCCACGGATTCAATGATGGCATGCAGTTCCATCGCCGGTGGCAGCGCCGCGCGCAAACCCGCCAGCGCGGCGGCGCTTTCCGCCTTCGGCAACACCACGCCCGCCACCCCCGGCGTGGCCATCAGAGCGAGATCGTCCGCGTGCCAGGCCGTGGCCACCGCATTCACGCGGATCAACACACCGGAGACCTGGCCGTCAGCCTGGAGCCATTGGGCAATGCTTGCGCGGGCCGCGGCCTTCGCGGAAGGCGCCACCGCGTCCTCGAGATCGAGGATCACCCGGTCGGCCCCGGTCGCCACCGCCTTGGCGAAACGGTCGGGACGATCGCCGGGAACAAAGAGATAATTGGATGGGGCCATGGAAAAGGAAAGGCGCGGGAGCGGGAGGACTCAGCTCGGCTCGCGTTCGAGGCTGATGCGCAGGTTGTAGACGAAATCGTTGCTGCCATGCGTGGTCACCGCGATGAGGTAGATCTTCTGCTGATCGTCGAAGTAGCGGCGCACAATCTGCAGCGCAGGCGCGCCCGCGGCTTCGCCAAAGATTTCCGCTTCCTTTGTGGTCAGCAGCACCGCGCTGATGTCCTGCGACAGCGCATGCGCATGGATCCCGCAGGTTTCCTCGAGCCATTCGAAAATCGGCCGGGGACCGAAATCGGTGCCGGCCGCGACCGTGGCGCGCGACGCGTCGATGTAGATCCGCACGATGCCGACCGGACGGCGGTCGGCGGTATCGACCCGCACGCCTTGGAGCAAATGCCATTCGCGCATTTCGTCGCAGCCGAGAAACCGCGCCAGCTTGGTGTCGGTTTGCACCCGCCGCGGCGGATCGAACTTTAGCGTGGTGCCGGCCGCATAACCGACCAGTTCGCTGCGTGAACCCACCAGGTGCCGCAAGCCGGATTTCACCGGACGCCCAAGCACCCGCGTGCCGGCACGCCGCCGTCGGTCGATATACTGCTGCTGTCCGAGCAATCCCAGCGCCTCGCGCAATGCGTAGCGCGTGACCTTGTACTCGGCACAGAGCCGGTCCTCCGTCGGCAACAGCGTTCCCACCGCAAATTCACCGCTGTCCAACCGCGCCCGGATCTTGCGGTACACGTCCAGATGCTTGGGACCTTTGCGCGGGGAGGAATCTGGTTCGGGCGCGATCATCGCTGGCTTCGTTTCACCAAAACCGGATCACCACAAGCCCGCCCCGCCCAGCATTGCCGGACTTCAGCCTTGGGACCACGGAGTCGATCGCGCTCATTATTAATCGGATCTTTTAGTTTATAAATCAACTATAATGCAAGAATTATCACTCGTTCCTATTATCATTAATAAACTTAAGTTATTGTATATTAATTATTTCTTATTAACAAAGTGCAGGTTTCTTGACGGCAACTATTACATCCGATCTATTCAAATTCCACGGTTTTTTAACACTCTTTCCCGAGCGTCCGGTGTTAAAACCATCCTTCATCCCTCCTTGATTAAATGAGCGAATCCAAACCCTCCGAAACCCGGCCCGGACAACGCATCCGCGCGAACTATGGCCGTTACCTCGAAGATTTTACGGTCGGCGACATCTATGAGCACCGGCCCGGGCGCACGATCACGGACGTCGACAACATCCACTTCTCGTTGCTCACGATGAACCAGCACCCGCTGCATTGCGATTTCGCGTACGCCGCGAAAAGCGAGTTCAAGCGGCCCCTCGTCGCCAGCAGCCTGACGCTCGCGATCGTCGTGGGCATGACCGTGAACGATGTCAGCGGCAAGGCGATCGCCAACCTCGGCTGGAAGGAAATCAAACTGACCGCCCCCGTGTTTGGCGGCGACACCCTGTACGCGGAATCGGAAGTCCTGGAAAAACGGGAGTCCCGCTCCCGGCCCACGCAGGGGATCGTCACGGTGCACACCCGCGCCTTCAACCAGGATGGCGTGGCGGTGATGAACTTCGTCCGCAGCGCCCTCGTACCCAAACGGGGATACGGGGTCGACGATCCGCAACCCGCTGCCGGCGCCCGCCCCCAATGAGCCTCCCCCTTGCCGGGCTGCGCATCATCGCCATCGAGCAATATGGCGCGGGGCCCTTCGGCACCCAGCACCTGGCCGACCTCGGCGCGGATGTCATCAAGGTCGAGAACGGCCGCGACGGCGGTGACACCAGCCGCTCGGTGGGCCCCCATTTTCTCGGGCCCGGCGACAGCCATTTCTTCGAGGCGTTCAACCGGAACAAGCGCAGCCTCACCCTCGACCTGAAGACCCCGGAGGGGAAGGAAATCCTGGGGAAGCTCGTCGCCGGGAGCGACGCCGTCTTTAACAACCTGCGCGGCGACCTACCGGCCAAGCTCGGCCTGGATTACGCCGCCCTTGGCGCGATCAAGCCGTCGGTGGTCTGCGCGCATTTGTCCGCCTACGGGCGCACCGGCTCGCGGCAGGCGTGGCCGGGCTACGACTACCTGATGCAGGCGGAAACGGGCTACCTCTCCCTGACCGGCGAACCGGACGGCCCTCCCACCCGCTTCGGGCTTTCGATTGTCGATTTCATGACCGGCACCACGGCCGCGATGGCCCTGCTCGCCGGCGTGCTCGAAGCCC
The DNA here is from genome assembly GCA_945859965.1 of Opitutus sp. GAS368. GTDB lineage: Bacteria > Verrucomicrobiota > Verrucomicrobiia > Opitutales > Opitutaceae > CAMAPG01. The sequence continues at coordinate 6,866 of CAMAPG010000027.1, forward strand.
GCACCACGGGCCGCGGGCGCGACCTCGACGTGTGCCTGTTCGATGTCGCGCTTCACACCCTCAGCTATGTCGCGACCTGGCAGCTCAACGGCGCGCACCCCACCAAACGCCAGCCACGGTCCGGCCATCCCTCGTTGACGCCCAGCGAACTCTACCGCACGCGCGACGGCTGGATTTTCCTGATGTGCAACAAGGAGAAATTCTGGCGCGTGCTGGCGCATCTCCTCGGCAAGCCGGAGTGGATCACCGACCCGGAGTTATGCGACTACCGCGCCCGGCTGCTCCATCGCGACCGCGTTCGCCGCGAGCTGGATGCCGTGCTGATGACCCAGGACACCGCCACCTGGATGCAGCGCATGGCGGGCCAGGTGCCGGCGGCGCCCGTCCTCGACGTGGCCCAGGCCCTCGCCAATCCCTTTGTCACCGAACAGGCCAGCGTGCGGGAATTCCAGCATCCCAAGTACGGGCCGATCCGGGGCATCGCCTCCCCGGTGCGCATCGCGGACGAGTCACCGGCGCACGCCGCGCCGCGGCTGGGGGAGCACACCGATGAAATCCTGCGATCACTTGGGTACGACGATCCGCAGATCGCCGGGCTGCGAAAAAGAGCGGTCGTATGAAACACTCCATCGTTGCGATGGTTTCCGGCCGGCCCAGCCTGCGGGTTTCCCCGCGGCACCGGCCTTCCCCGCACTTTCAGGTCCGGCCCGCCGTTTCCCCATCGCCCACGGGCCGCGCGCCGTTTACCACCACTCTCCATGGCCAAGCTTAAATCACCCAGCCCCGGCGCGTCGTTCCGGACGGCCGTGGCCGCCGAAAAGCCCTTGCAGGTCGCCGGCGCGATCAATGCCTACTCCGCCCTGCTCGCGCAGCGCGCCGGTTTCCGCGCGCTGTACCTTTCGGGAGCCGGCGTGGCGAACCATTCCCACGGCCTGCCCGACCTTGGCCTGACCCATCTCGAAGATGTGTTGGTCGATGCGCGCCGCATCACCGCGCGGGTCGACCTGCCGCTGCTCGTCGACATCGACACCGGCTGGGGCCACGCTTTCAACATCGCGCGCGCCATCCGCGAGCTGGCCCGCGCGGGCGTCGCCGCCGTGCATCTCGAAGACCAGGTGGCGGCCAAGCGCTGCGGCCACCGCCCGGGCAAGGAACTCGTTGCGACAGAGGAAATGTGCGATCGCCTCAAGGCCGCGGTCGACGCCCGGCCCGATCCGGAATTCGTGATCATGGCGCGCACGGATGCGGCGGCCAGCGAGGGCGTGCCCGCCGCCATCGCGCGCGCCCAAGCCTACGTCGCCGCGGGTGCCGACATGATTTTCGCCGAGGCCCTGCCCACCCTCGAGGCATACCTGCAATTTACCACCGCGCTACGCGTGCCGGTGCTGGCCAATCTTACCGAGTTCGGCCGGACCCCCTATTTCACCCTCGACGAACTCCGGACCGCCGGCATCGCGCTCGCGCTCTACCCGTTGTCCGCCTCGCGGGCGGCGGCCGCGGCGGCGCTGGAGGTCTATCAAACCATCCGCCGCGACGGCACGCAGCAGGCCGTGGTCGGAAAAATGCAAACCCGCGCGGAGCTCTACGAAGTTCTCGGCTATGACGCCTATGAGCGAAAACTGGACGAGTTGTTCGCGCGCCAAAAGTCCAAACCCTGATCGCGGATTGATCCGGGGCCGCCCCAGCAGGGAGTTCCTGTCACGCCACGCGCGGGACAAGCCCGGTCCCAGGCGCCCTGAATGATTTTCATGAGCACCGAGCCAAACCCAGTCCCACGCGCCAAGAAAACCGTCGCCCTCTCCGGTGTGCCGGCCGGCAACACCGCGATCTGCACCGTCGGCCAGACCGGCAACGATCTCCATTACCGCGGCTACGACATCGCCGAACTGGCCGCGCAGGCGACCTACGAGGAAATTGCCCACCTGCTCATCCATGAGCGGCTGCCCACGCGCCTGGAACTCGAAGCCTATCGCGCAAAACTCCGCGCCCGGCGGGCGCTGCCTGCGGCCTTGCTCGCCGTCCTCGAGCAGATTCCCGCGGGCGCCCATCCCATGGACGTCCTGCGGACCGGCTGCTCCATGCTCGGGATCCTGGAACCGGAAATCCTGCCCGCCGCCGGCGGCAATGCCTCGACCGTGGACGGCGCCCGCGAAATCGGCGACCGGCTGCTGGCATCCAGCGCCTCGATGCTGCTGTACTGGCATCACTTCGCCACCACCGGCCGGCGCATTGACGTCGCGACGGACGATCCGACCCTGGCCGCGCATTTCCTGCGGCTCCTGCACCAGCGGACGCCGTCGGAGTCACACGTGCGCGCGCTCGACCGTTCGCTGATCCTCTACGCCGAGCACGAATTCAACGCGTCCACTTTCACCACGCGGGTGGTGACCGGCACCGGCGCCGACCTCCACGGCGCGGTCACCGCCGGAATTGCGGCGCTCCGCGGACCGAAGCATGGCGGCGCCAACGAGGTGGCCCTGGAAATCATCCGGCGCTACGCGACGCCGGAGGAAGCCGAGACCGACCTGCGGGCACGGCTGGCCCGCAAGGAAATCGTGATCGGTTTCGGCCACCCGGTCTACACGACCGGCGATCCGCGCAATCCCATCGTGAAATCGATCGCCCGCGAGCTGGCGGCCGAGGCCGGGGACCTGCGCCCGTTCTCGGTGGCGGAACGGATCGAGTCCCTCATGTGGACCGAGAAAAAGATGTTTCCCAACCTCGATTGGTACAGCGCCGTGGCCTACCATCATCTCGGCGTGCCGGTGCTCATGTTCACTCCTTTGTTTGTCCTCGCGCGGATCGCCGGCTGGGTTGCACACATCATCGAGCAGCGCGTCGACGGGAAAATCATCCGTCCCGGCGCCAACTACACCGGGCCGGCCAACCGCCCGTTCCCGCCTCTCGCCCAGCGCGGATAAAACCCGCCGCGGCATCCGTCCTGCCTTTTCCAACCGCAATACCAACCATGGCTTCCGGCTTCTCCAACGTCCGCCCCGCTCCCGATTCCCTCCTGTCGACCCTCGCCGACTACGCACTCGATTACGCCACGCCCAGCGAGGAAGCCCTCGACACCGCGCGGTGGTGCCTCGCCGATACCCTGGCCTGCGGCCTCATGGCGCTGGACTATCCCGCGTGCACCAAGCTTCTCGGCCCGGTCGTTTCCGGCACCGCCGTCACGCACGGCGCTCGCGTGCCCGGTACCCGCTACGAACTCGATCCGGTGCAGGCCGCTTTCGACATCGGCACTATCGTCCGCTGGCTCGACTTCAACGACACCTGGCTCGCCGCCGAATGGGGCCATCCCTCCGACAATCTCGGCGCCATTCTCGGTGTGGCCGACTGGCTCTCGCGCCACCAGCAGGCCGGTGCCACGCCCACGGCTTTCCGCACGGCGCTCCCGCCCCGCAATATCCCACTCACCATCCGCGAGGTCCTGGTCGCGATGGCGAAGGCGCACGAAATCCAGGGCGTCCTTGCGCTCGATAATTCCTTCAACCGCGTCGGCCTCGACCACGTGCTCCTCGTCCGCGTCGCGTCCACCGCGGTGGCCGCGGCGCTCCTAGGCGGCACGCGCGAACAGGTGATCAATGCAATTTCGCACGCCTGGGTCGACGGTTCCGCCCTGCGCACCTACCGGCACGCGCCCAACACCGGTTCGCGCAAGTCCTGGGCGGCCGGCGATGCCACCAGTCGCGCCGTGCGACTCGCGCTCATCGCCATGACCGGCGAAATGGGCTACCCCTCGGCCCTCACCGCGAAGACCTGGGGCTTCCAGGACGTCTCGTTCAAGGGCCGGCCCGTGACGCTCGCGCGTCCGCTCGGTTGCTACGTGATGGAGCACGTGCTGTTCAAAATTTCCTTCCCCGCGGAATTTCACGCGCAAACCGCGGTGGAGGCCTCCGTCACCCTGCATCCGCTCGTGCGCGACCGGATCGGCGAGATCTCACGCGTGGAACTCACCACGCACGAATCGGCGATCCGCATCATCGACAAGAGCGGCCCGCTCCACAATCCGGCGGATCGCGACCATTGCCTGCAGTACATGACTGCGATCGGGCTGATTTTCGGCGACCTGACCGCAGCCCATTACGAGGACCAGGCGGCCGCCGACCCGCGCATCGACGCCTTGCGCGTGAAAATGGTCGTGACCGAGGACAAGGGCTATTCCCGCGACTACCTCGATCCCGAGAAGCGCTCGATTGCGAACGCGGTGCAGGTGTTTTTCGCCGATGGGACCAAGACCGAACGCATCGAAGTGCATTTCCCCATCGGCCACCGCCGCCGCCGGCAGGACGGCATTCCGCTGTTGCGCGCCAAATTCGAACGCGCGCTGCGCCGGCATCTCCCGGCACCTCAGGCGGAACAGCTGCTCGCGCTCACCGCCGACCGGGCGAAGCTGGAACGCACGTCGGTGCACGCGTTCATGGACTTGTTCGTCGCTTGAACAACGAGCCGCGAGTCCGGCTGCCAAGTAGGGCAGGTCTTTGACCTGCCCTTGCCGACATGATTGGTTGGAAAAAAGAGAAAGGGCGGGTTAGAGACCCGCCCTACTTCAGACGAAACCCATGGCTGGGTAGACCTTCGCCTCTCGCCTCACTTCTCGATCGCGAGCTCCGCGAGATAGATCGCGCTCAGTGGTTTGCCATCGGCGCCTTTTTCGTGGCTGGAATACCAGGAAATCAGGGCCCGGCCGTCGTCGAGTTGCACGAATCCGGGATAGGAATTATCCCCGCCACTCGGAAGTTGGATGAAGGGAATCACTTTCGTGCCCTCCACCCAATTGAACCCGGTGCGGTAACTATCGCCAACCTTGTCGCGCCCACCCATCACAATGCGCTTGCCCCAATGAGCCAGCACCGGGCCGCCCGTGTAAACATCGAGTTCCTGGCGGGTCCATTTCTCATAAGGAGGCTTGGACCGCGACAGGACGGAGCTGCCCGAGCCTTTGAGCCCGGCACGGCTGTACGCGATCAATTCGCCGTCGGGCTGGAAGAGCAAAGCGGTTTCATTGCCCTGGGTCTCCTGCAGGAACGACACGAACCGCCAGTGGAGCCCGTCGTCGCTTTCCAACAAGGCGGCTTCCATCGTGGTAAAATCCCGGTCGGGGACCGCATTGTGAGCATGCCAGCGGCGTGCGCAAAGATAGCCCTTACCGCCATACGAAGCCGCCCGCCAGACGTAGTGGCCGTAGGTGCCCTCGAGGGCCTGCGGTGTCGCCCACGTCGTGCCGTCCGTGGTCCACGTGGCATAGCCCAGATGCGCGTTCCAATCGGTATAGCGCTTCTCTTCCTTGCCCACGTGGGCGGTGCCGGAATAAACAAACAACTTGTCGCCCAGCACCATGAAATGCGGATCGCGGGTGTCGCGTTCCTTCACCGAAAAACGATACGCTTCCTTCCAGGTCTTGGTGTCATCGCTGCACATAATGACCGCCGCGGACTGGGAATTCACCACATGGCCGATGGTGGAGCTGCGAAACGCCAGCCAGTATTTGCCCTTCCAGCGGATCAGGTCGGTGAAGGCGTTGTGCACGCCCTCGGTGGCAACCACCCGGCGGATATTTTCGACCCGCACTTTCGGCAGGGCGGCGGCGGCCACGGGAGCCCAGGCGACGGTGGCAAAGGCGAGGACAAAACCCAGGATGCAGGGGAGGAGGTTTTTTGGGGGTAAGCTCATGTTCTTAATCCGAAGGAAACCCGGGCGGTCGTCAACCGTCCCGAGCCATCGCGGCGTGGTTTACCCTGCGCAAATCCCCCACACACTCAGCACTGACACGGCTGCCACGGATTACTTTCCACTCATCCGGGCTTCCCGCCAGGCGCGGAACTTGTCCAAGTACGACCAGCGGAATTTCGCATTCGCCCGGACCAAAACGCTCGGGTTCGCAAATTGTTCATCGATGTAAGCCTTCAACATCCCGGGGTCCGAGAACGGATCGGAGATTTCCGTTTGCATCGACTGCAAGGCCTGGATGAGCCGTTCCTTCACGGCCGCATGTTCGGGCCGGTCCGCGAGATTTTTCCACTCATGGGGATCCGTCTTGAGATCGTACAGTTCGTAAGGTGGCGGATTTTTCCAGACCTTGAACTGGGCCTTGGCCTCGGGCCGCGCGTTGGCCACTTCGTCCTCCACAAAGCCGGTCACGAGGGAAGGAAACCGGGTGCCATCCCCGAACTCGTGGGTCGCGATCTGATTCGGCCGCGGTTGCGGCGGACTCCAGATCAGTTTCCAGCGGTCATCGCGCACGGATTCCTGCACAAAGCAGTGGTCGGGCATCGCCCCCGTGGTCAGGCCGAAGATGTATTGCCGCCAGGATTTCACCGGGCCGGGCGTGAACAACGGGCTCAGGTCCATTCCCTTGAGCTCGGCGGGTTGCACCACTCCGGCCTGCTTCAGCGCGGTGGGAATAAGATCCAAGGTGGAGACCAGCTCATCACGCACCAGGCCTGGCATGATTTTTCCCGGCCAGCGCGCGATCATCGGAATGAGCAGGCCGCCTTCGTACACCGTATATTTTCCACGGGGGAACTGCGCCCCGTGGTCGGAAAAATAGATCACCAGGGTGTTCTCCGCCTCGCCGCTCTCCTCCAGTGCCTTGAGCAGTTCCCCCACCCAATCGTCCAGCCGCGCCATCGAATTATAATAGTCCGCCGTCACTTCCCGCAGCCGGGGCGAATCCGTCCCGACCCACGGTAGCGGCTCGACCGACGTAAACGGTTTCGCCGGGCTGCCGTCCGCCTGGCGCACAAAGGGAAGGTGGGCGTCCGGCACGTTGACGGAGAGAAACCACGGATGGTCCGCGGATTCCGACCAGAATTTTTTGGCCCCGGCCACATAGGCGCCCACCGGTGTTTTCCGGGCGAAATTGGCATCCGGGATCGCCCGGAAATCGAAGGAAAACGCACTCGCCGGGTTGATGTGCAGCTTGCCGATCAGGCCCAGCTTGTAACCGGCGGGGCGGAGATAAGTGATGATGTTCGGCGTCTTGGCGTCGTAGAGGGCGTAGTTGCCGGTCGCGAGGCCGACATGGCCGTTCTGCTGGGGATAAAGTCCCGTCAGGAAAGACGCCCGCGAGGGTGAGCACACGGGATAAGGCACAAAGGCGTTGGTGAATCGCACTCCGTCGCGCGCCAGCCGGTCGAGATGGGGCGTGCGCGCATGCGTGTCGCCATAACATCCCAGGTTCTGGCTGTTATCCTCGGAAACGATCCAGAGAATATTCGGTGGGCGGACCGCGGCCGCCAGGCCCGGCACCAAGGTTGCAAGCATCAGGATCAGGGAGGGGAATAAACGCATGGGGATTTGTCGGATGGGTGGGATTGCCGTGGGAGACAAAACTGCACCGGGTGGGGAGTTGCGCGAACCAATCGGTCCGAAGGGATGCCGTAGTTTGCGAACACGGAATCCAACATCCAAGCGCAATTTCTTCATCCATTCCGGCCGCAGGGTTCGCCTGGCCGGCGCGCACGCATAACCTCGCGATGATCCAGGGCGAACCCCGGCTTTCCTTCACCGATGATACCGGCACCGCCAGGGAACGCACGGTCCGCACGTCCGAACTCATCCGCCAGCAGTCCGATGGTTCATGGCGGTATATGATCGGCCAGCCTTTCCTGTCCTAAATTAGGAATTCGTCTCTCCGAGGAGCGAAAGCCGTGAGGCTTTCGTCCGAGCCCGAAACGCTCACGCGTTTCGCTACGAGAATCCAAGGCAAACGGCATTTCCCAAACAGCCCCTAGGGGGTCGAGCTAGCAACCGCTGCCGGGAGAATCGGGACGCCCGGGATGGATCCCCTTGTGATCCTTGGGCTCTTTCGTGGCTAAACAAAAACTCCCGGATTTTTGGCAGCCATAATCATTCCGTCACGGTCAGATGATGCTCTGCGAGAAACGCGCGCAGGGTTTCGTACATGCGAAGCGTCATTTGGGGCGGATGGCCCCCGTGCTTGCCTCCGGGAATTGTGAAAAGTTGGTTTGCCACTCCCGCCTTGGTCAGCGCCGCGTGAAAACGGACCGCCTGCTCATAGGGAACGGACGGATCGGCGTCGCCGTGGATCGTCAGAATCGGAGGCAGCCCGGGACGGACATACGTCAGCGGCGAAAGGCGCCGCGCCAGTTCCTCCCGGTTTGGCCCCCGCGGAATCCAGCCCACCGCGCGACCTCGCTGGATCAGATCCACGATGTCGGTGATTCCAGACACGTTGACGATGGCCGCCGCTTGGGGAAGCGGCGGCGTTGAGGCGTCTGGATCCAGCCCCGCGCTGGCCGGAGCCATGCCGATCATCAGCGCCAGCTCTCCGCCCGCCGAAGCGCCGGAAATGACGAGACGATCGAGGTCGAAGCCATATTGCTTGGCGTGCTGACCCACCCAGCGCAATGCGCTCAGGCAATCTTCCACCGCCGCGGGTGCGGGCGCCGTCCCGGCCAGGCGGTAGTCCACGTTCACCACCGTCCAGCCCATTTCCAACCACGGTAAAATATTGCCGAGGACATCCGACTTTGACTGGCGCTCCCAACCGCCGCCATGGATAAACAGCAAAGTCGGCACCGGTTTGGTCACATCCGACCGCCGGTAGAGATCGAGCTTCAGTTCATCGCGGCCAACCACCTTGTACGTGAGGTTGGGAATGGTCTCGAAATGACTGTAAAATTGCGCCGCCCACACGCGGCTTGATCGCTCCTCACCCAAACCGACTGCGGGCACCGCCAAAAGCAACAGGCCGAGGCCGGCGCTGGGATTCCACCGGCAACGGGTCTTCATAAAAAGGCCATCACCGGGTTCAGCGGGAAGCGGAGGGTTTGGCCTCCACCGCTGGATGCGCCGGTTGGGTCCAGGCCGTTTCGAACTCACCTTCAACGCTCGCATTGGGCTTGGGCTTCGAGGAAACGATCTTGGCGCGGACGTAGATCTCGTCGCCTTTGAAGGGGTAGCTCGCACTCGTCCCTTTCACCTCGGCCAGAACCGCGCCGATATCTTTGCTATAGCGACGATGCGGGAGGCCCTGATGCTCCGTGCCCTCCGCTCTCGGGATCAATTCGCTGGTCGGATCAAAGCCGCGGCGGGTGCCAATGAACTGGGTCACGTACGTCACCCCCGGCTCGGCCTGGATCTCGATGGCCAGCCGGCCTTCGGTACGCACGACATCGGTCAGAGTCACACCGGAGGAGGCGTAGAAATCGCCCGCTTCCATGGCGTGAACGATCGATTCCGGGGTCAGTTGCCGGGCCCGGACCATGATCCAGCCGCGTCCGGAGTTGCTGAGGCCAATGCGCGCGGCGTGATAGTAGTGGCTGTCGTCGACGCCGATTCCATACATCACGTCCAGCTTCAGCTCGGCGAGGCGGAAGGTGAGAATGGCGTCCCACATGGCATCCATGTCGAGGTGGGTGGCATCGCCCTGGTTGTTCACCCCGTTGTGCCCGTTGTAGATCTCAAAGAACCGCTCGTGCCGCACCTGCATGAGATCCTCGGCGGTGATCGCCCAGCGGAAATTGGGATGATTGATGTGCGTGATCATCGGCTGTCCCGTGCGGCGGCGCTGCTCGACCACGGCGTCGACGGTCTGCTGCATGGCCGCCACGGCGTTGTCGGCGGTGACCGGCGCGATGAATTCGCGCAGGTTCGTGGCGTTGACGTGAATGGGGCCGCCGGACTCGGGCGCGGTCTCAGTGTGGGCGCGCTTCCAACTGCTGGAGATTTCCTCGCTCGGGATCAGCAGGTAGCGCCCGGCCTCCTCCAACAGCGCACGATATTCGCCCAGCGGTTTGAGCCGCACCTCGCGCTTTCCGTCCTGCTCACGCTGCTCGACCCAGTGCGGCCCGAACCGTTGCAGGTATTTCTGCAACGCCTCGCCACCTCCGCGCTGGCGCGGATCGACGGCGATGGGAGCATTCACCTGGAACCAGCGCTCGCCCTGATGCAGGGTGTTGTGATCGGACAGGGCGAGAAATTGGTAGCCGTGGCGTTTGTACCAGTCGCCGATCATCTCCGGATAATCGTCACCATCGCTCCAGAGCGAATGGGTGTGCAGGTTGCCCTTGAACCACTGCGGTTCACCCGGGCTTGGCGCGGGGGCGGACGCCGCTTGCCCAAAGGCGGGCGCAAGCAGGGAAAGCAGGAATGCAGTGGCGAGCGGAAGGGTGCGGGAGTTCATGGGGGTGAGTGAGTTTTCTTCCTTTGCGCTTAAAATCACCAGCCCGGATTTGTCACGATTTGGCGCGGAAACCCGACTACAGGAGTACCGCAGGATCCGGTTTCTCCCGGCCAATCCGCACTCTAGC
>CAMAPG010000028.1 GCA_945859965.1 Opitutus sp. GAS368
CTGGGCGCCTTGCTTGGGGTCATTCCTTTCCTGTCCGACTATGCCCGCAAGCAGGACGAGGCGCTCGATGACCGCCAGCGTTCGCTCGAGTCGCTTTCGCGCACGGTCGCCGCCTCCTCGGAACAGATCAGCATTGCCGCCGGCGGCCTTCACGAGATCACCGAGATCGCCCACCGCAATCTCAAGGCGGCCGAACAACTGCCGCACAAGCTCCAGGAAAAAATCGCCGAATTCAAAGCGGAGCTGGAAAATGCGAATTCCGAGGAGCGGGAGGAATTGGAAAAGGAACTCGCCACGCTCCGCGCCGGCGAAAGCGAACGGTTGGAATGCATCGCCGATAAAATCGCCAAGGCCACGGCTGAATTCAGCAAGCTCGAAGCCTCCGCGCAAAAGCATGTCTCCGCCGGCGCCGAGGCGATTGCCAAGGCTTCCGCCGCCGCCAGCCAAGTCATAGGAAATCTGCAGGAAAAACTCGGTGCAGCCCTCGCCCAGCTCGAAGCCAAGCTCGCCGCGCTGGATGCCGCCACCCACTCACTCAAAACGGCCGCCGCCGCTCCCGTACGTACACCCGCGCATCCGGCGGAGGATGCGGTTCGTCCCGCAAAACAACCGGTGCCTGCTCCGATTGCCCCGGAGGCGGTCCCGAGTGAACCGACGCCCGCCATCGTTCCGACGGTTTCAGCTCTTCCTCCGGAGACCAGCCTCCCGGTCGAATCCACGTCCAACGCGAGTGCCTCCACGCCGGTGGCGACTGCGGAAGTCGCTCCCCCAGTAGCGGCCAGCCCGGAGCCCGCACCCAAGGCCGAACGCAAACGCGCACCACGGAAACCCAAGGCGGAGGCTTCGCCTTCCGTTGACGCCACTCTTCCCCTCGACGCGGAAAAATCCGCTGCGGCACCGATCGAAAATAGCGGACCCAAATCCGAACCCGCTGCGGCCAGCGACGATTCTTTTCAACTCACGCCCGATGTGCCATCGGCCGATCCTGCGGGGGCCGAACCCACCGAACGGGCCATCTCCGCCGACGGTGCCACCCGGCTGATCGCCACCGCCTATATCGGCATCGGCAACCGGCTGTTTATTCGCGGTGACGGTCCCGGCTTGAGCTGGGACAAAGGTATGCCGCTGCAATTCGTCTCGATCGGCAAGTGGCGTTGGGAAACCGCGGACGCGACGGCTCCGATTTCGTTCAAGCTCTACAAAAACGATGAGCTCGAATGCGCCGGACTCGGCAGCCAGACCCTCGACCCCGGCCATCAACACGAGCTCACAGCCAAATTTTGATTCGCCAACCCATCAGAGCCGCCGTGTCCTGCAATTGACACCGGTGCGCGCCCGTAAATCTATTCCGTCTCCGATTCTCCACCGCCCCTTTCCTCCCTCCTCATGAGCATGAAATTTCTCCCCGTCCTAATCTTGTCTCTGCTGTTTTCCGTCAGCGGTTGCATGAGCAACAACAGCACCCCGATCGGCATCAAGGAATCGAAATGGCTGGGGACGATGCTCAGCGTCAAAATTATCGAGCAGTCAGGTGACGTAACCGTCTATCAAAAAATCGGGGACACCGAATACTTCTACTTCAAGAAAGGCGTGCTCGTCTACAAATCGGAGGCCCGCGTGCCGATCGTCCTAGCGTCAAATCCAGTTCCTGCTCCGGCGGCCGAAGCTCCTCCCATCACCTTAATCGCAGAGGCCAAAGACGCCTCGTCCGCGCCGGCTCCCGCCCCGATCCAGGAAAACGTCACCCAGCCCACGCCCGGCGAGGCCCAAGTCAAGCACGTGAAAGTCAAAAAACCCGACCAGATGCCCGCGGCCTTCGCCGCCGCCTTCAACTCGGGCAGTCTCGAGCAGTTGCTCTCGCTCTTTGAAGCCAACGCCGTTCTCACCCCGGCCGCCGGCCAGCGCAAATCCAAGTCCGGCAACCTGCGCGCTTCGCTGACGGAGTTACTCGCCCGCCGAGGCTCCATGAAGGCCAAGACCGTTTTCGCCACCAAGGCCGATGCGATCGCCCTCGTGCAGGCTGAACTCCACCTTTCGACCGTGGACTTCAATGGTTCACCGGTGCAGCAGACGCTCAAAACCCAGTCTGTGCTGCGCCAACAGGCCGACGGTTCCTGGCTCTGCGTCATCGCGCAGCCATGGCTGTCCGAATAGGCAGCGGCCCCGCGGCCACGGCCGCCGTAATTTTCTGACGGCCTCCGTCCCGTCCATTCGTGTACCCCCTCCCCCCTCAACCGTCCTGCCCCATGCGCGCCTTCCCCCGCCTCTCCTCGCTGCTCGCCACCCTCTGCCTGACCTCGCTGCCCGGTGCGTCCGTCTTCGCGGATGTTCTTTTCCGTCATGACACGTTCCGGGATTTTTCACGCGGCACCCTGTCCGATTCCGGCGCCAATCTCTACATCTCGCGCGAAGGAAGAATCGGATTCGTCAATATCTTCGACCTCAACGCCGACGGCTTTCCCGAGATTGTCGTCAACAACGACCACAACTACTACGACACGCCCGACGTCCTGATCTACCACAACCGGCGCCCGCACGGACTGCGTTCGCTCTTCAATCCACTGGCCCAGGACGCACCGGGATTTCAGAATCTCAAGTGGACCCTGGAGAGCCTCTCGGCAATCACGCGTCTGCCCGCCGAGGGCGGCGGCAAGGCGGTGCTGGCGGACTTGAACAACGATGGCTTTCCCGAGCTCCTGTTCACGAATTTCATCCATGGCTCATCCCTCTCCGACTTCCCCACCTATATTTACTGGGGCAGCGCCGAGGGTTTCGATCCCGCTCGCCGCTCCCTCCTGCCCGCCGACCGCGCCAGCGCGCTGGCCGTGGCGGATGTGAACGGCGACGGCCTCATGGACATCGTGGCCGCCAACGTCGGACGGGAACACATGGCGGTTGAAAGTTCCAACCATGCCCACGCGGAACTCGACCAGATCGCCAGTCCGCGGGAAAAAACCTCCTTCGTTTTCTATCAGACCGAAAGCGGCTTCACTCCGGCGACCCGGGAAGTCATCCCGACCTTGTTCGCAATTGACGTGAAAGTGGCCGATCTCGACCACAGCGGGGAGCCCAGCCTCCTTTTTCTCGAAATGGGCAAACCCGGCGCGGTGCGCATCATCCGCCAGCGCGGCGGCAAATGGAGCGCCCCTGAATTGCTGCCCGTCCTGGCACCGACCTGGGGACGTAAGACCAACCGGGAACTCCTGGTCAAGGACCTCAACGGGGACGGGTATCCCGATCTTTTTGTGCCGTCAGCGGGCTCGGCCTCGGAAATTTTCTGGAGCGACCAAGGCCGGTTTTCCGCCAGCCGTCGCACCACACTCCCCGCCACAAATGCCTTCAGTGCCGATGCCGGCGATCTGAATAAGGACGGCTATGTGGACTTGGTGATCGCCAGCCTCTTCTCCCAGGATGAGACCGGGAAATCGCTCTACTCGACGGATTCGCACATCTGGTGGGGCGGCAAAGATGGATTCAGCCCGGACCGCCGGCTGGCTCTGCCCACCACCGGGGCTGTGTCCGTGCGGCTCGCCGATGTAAACCAAAGCGGCTACCTGGACATTCTTTTCACCCAGCATCGCAACAAGGAGACCTTCGATGTCCCGTGCACGATCTATTTCAACTCGGCGGATGGTTTCTCGCCCGAGAACCGCCTCGACCTGCAGGGCTTTGGCACGGTCAGCATGCTGGCGGGCGACCTCACGAACAGCGGCATGACGGATGTTGTCATGATCAGCGGACAGAGCGGGCGGGCGCGCCACACCGGCGGCGCTGATTCCACTGGCGGGAGCGCGACCTCCGATGCCAATCCTGTCCCCCTGTACATTTACCATGGCAATTCCACCCGGAAATACGGGACGGCGAATCTCACCCGCGTCCCTGCCTCCCCACCCGAGACTAACCTCACGTTCGCCGACATGGAGGACAACGGCAAGACCGCCCTCGTTTATCTCGATAACCTCCAGGATCGCGAACGCCGTGGAGCCGCCAACGACAAGGGCGGCAACCAAGTCGTCATTCGCTACGATGTGTACCACTACCCGGAGGTCGCGGAGACGACGCGGATCAATCTGCCGTTCCAGGGTAACACGGTGAACATCGCGGATTTCAACTGTGACGGCATCCTCGATGCACTCGTGACCCCGAATTCCGGCCCGCAAGGCGCGCTCATCTTCGGCCTCGGCGGACGGAAGTACCGCGTGGAGCCGTTCGATTTCAATCACCCCGCCTATGCCTGTGCGGTCGGCGACATCGACAACGACGGCGTGCTCGACGCCATCACGAGTGGCAAGAAGGAGGTCTGCATCCTTCGCGGCAACAACCAAGGCGGCTTCCACTTCGAGCCGCCGGTGGTGATTTCCTCCAGCGCCTTCACCGCCCGGGTTTCACTCGCCGATTTCAACACGGACGGCTGGCTCGATATCCTTTGCCAGAACGTGCAGGACGACACCACCACCTCGTACGACATCGAGTCCTGGGTGCTGGTCAACCGGCGCGGCGCATTCTCGCTTGAGGACAGACGCTCTTTCCACACTTTCGGCGCCAACGGCGGCTCCATCGCCCGGCTCAAGAACGACGGAAAACTGGACGTCATCGCCGCCAACTACCACGGCGATTTGTCGCGACGCACCCCCACGTTCGTTCTTCCCGGCAACGAGGAAGGGTTTCCCAGCGATCAGGGGAAGCAGCGTCTGCCCTCCTTTTCATCGGGTGCCAACACCGTCATGGATCTCGATGGTGACGGTTTCCAGGACATCGTCGTATTCAATCACACCCGGGCGAATGTCTTCAGCGGCGGCCTCGCCCCAACCGGCGGCGAACATGGCGTCGGCTCGTTTATCTACTGGGGAGGGAAATCGGGATTCGGCATCAAGGACATGACGATGATCGCCAGCTTCGGCCCCCATTCCCGCATCATCAACGATCCCGGCAGCCTTTCGCGACGGGATCCTTTCGAGGTCTACACGTCGGATTACCTCTCCAATCGCTCCCCCCAGGAAACGTTCACCCTGACGATCGAAGGCCGCTTCAACCGGAAGCAATATGTCACGCCAGAGATTCTGCTGGGAGATAAAAATTCCCGCGGCGACAGCCCGACGCTCGTCCCCACCCTGCTCACCCAGTCACCCATCGCCGTCAGTTACCGGGTGGTCATTCCAAAGGGAGAATCCTTCCGCTACCGGTTGAAATTAAACAGCTCTCATTCGGGCGGTGGCCCCATCGTCTCTTCGGTCCAAATGGAATCCGCAGCCAAATAGAGGCGTGGGTTTCCGTCCCTCCGCGCCTCCGGACAGAAGGATTCTTCGGACCCCGTCCCTGGCACCTTAATGATGCGGGGGCCGCTCGTCGGCAGGTGCGGTCTCATCCTCATCCGAGGACACCGTCGCGACCCGCTGCTGCAGCATCAGCAATTGTTTGCGCACCCGCACCAAGTCTTCAGCCAGCTCAAGCATCGCCTTGTCCTGTTCGGCCACATGGCGTTCGAGATAGGCGACTTTCTCCTCGAGATGCTGGAGTCGCTCGTTCAATGTCGGGGCTCAGGCGGAGGGTTGCTCATCGCCTTGATCTTTTCGAGCTCGGGCGCCACCACCCGCTGATAACAATCGGGGCAAACCGAATGGCTGAATTCACTGCCGGTGCGTTCGTTGATATAACCTTCGATCTGCTGCCAGTAATTTTTGTCGTCGCGGATTTTTTTGCAGTAGGAGCAGATCGGCATCATCTCCTCCAGCTGCCGGACCTGCGTGGCGTAACGCAAAATGCGTTCCGCGACCCGCAACCGATTCCACAATTCCTCGAAATTGAGCGGCTTCGTGAGGAAGTCGTCCACGCCCGCATCGGCCGCGGAGCGCTGATTATCCTCCGTGGCATCGTGCCCGGTCAGGAGAATGAAATAGGTGTATTCCGATCCGGTCCGCGCCCGGACGTGCCGGCACAATTCGAGTCCGTCCAATTTCGGCATCAACCAATCGCTCACCACCACCCGAACGGGCTCGGCCTGAAAGCGCTCCCACGCCGCGGCACCGTCCGCTGCCTCAATCACTTCGTGGCCAAGCTTGCGCAACGCTTGCCGGAGAACCGCCCGGGCCACTGCATCGTCTTCAACAGTGAGGATTTTCACGGGATAAGGTAAATGAATTGTAAGAATTAAGGGTGCTGAGCAATGGAGAATAACACGTAGGGGAGGAAACAGCGTGTGCGAAAGGTTCAGGAACCGCTGGGTAAGGCCAGAAGGCGCTCTATCGTTTCTATTAATTCATTCCATTGGAATGGCTTACTGATGACTGTAGCAATTTCCACTTCGCTCGCTTTGACCGCGACCTTACGAGTCCAGCGGCCGGTGATCAAAATGACAGGCAATTCGCAGAGCCGGGGATCTCGCTTCAGTGCCTGACAAACCTCCAAGCCCGACATCCGCGGCATATCGAGGTCGCGAGGATCAAATCAATCCCTTCAGCTGCCGCCACTTTCAGGCTGGTCGCACCGTCGGCGGCCGAAAACACCGCATGCCCGAACGTGGGGAGCGCGTATTCCATGACCTGCAGCACGGCGGGGTAATCGTCGATTACGAGAATTCGTCCCATGTTTTTTTCTGTCTCAAGTTGGCGCTGATTTGTTCCTGGATTAAGGCGTTGTTCAAAAACACGGCGACCTCGGCGCAGGCCTGGCGGGCCTCCCCGGGAGTCTGCAGGCGTTCGAACTGCCGGCAAATCGCCAGCAAGCTCCCCAGCGCATGCACCCGGTGACGCTGGCGCTTGCCCCACTCCTCATCGGGCTCACCCGGAGCCTGCTTCGATTTCGCCATCTGCACATATTTTGTAGTTTACTATTTTTTGTCAACCATAAGACTTGCGCTGCGGTTTCGTTGACATCTCCTCCCCCCCACCGCTACCCCCTTTAGGATGCATTACACGCAGCTCTTCCGAAATATCCGGGAAGCCCGGGAGCTGACAATTGAAGAGCTGGCGAGGCTGTCGCGTCGGCATCGCAACACCGTGGTCAACGTCGAGTCGGGCCGTCCGGTGAAATTCAAAACCATCGCCGAACTGATGGTCAAAATGGGTTATTCGGCCCATTCCGCCGAGATGAAGAGCGTGGCCCTGCTCTGGTTGGAAGCCGTCAGTGGCATCCCTTTCTCCCAGACCGAAACCGAAACGTCCGCGCGCAAAACCATCGCCGGCTATCGTTCGACCGCCCGCCAGATTACCCGCCGGCTCGACGATGCGGTCGTCCAGGCCGGTCTGAACGAAGCGCAGGTCCAGTTGTTGATTTTTGCCGTCCGTCACCCGGAAGTTCTCACCATGCTGGAGAGTATCCACGATCTGGTCGCACAACTTTCGGCCGAGGCCGACCGTCCCACCCTCAAGGTCGCGGAGGATTCCTGAGCGGCCCGGGCGGGTTGGGGATTGCCTTCTGAACGTAGCTAGGGCGAATCCTCCGGATGAGCCGTTGGTGCGCCCGGCTCGTCGGGGACGACTCGCCCTACCTGTTTCTCTGCGCTCAGAATGACAAATGTCGGAATGACAGGATTCCCAGACACACCCCCTGAAACCTATTGCGCTAAGATGGTGCGCAAGTCCGCCACATCCGTCGTTGGCGCCTGACAGGTAAAGTTTTCGCACACATACGCGGTCGCCCGGCCATCGATCGGGCGCATGGCTGCGATCCAGGGAGCGCGTTCGGCCAGCCACGCCTGCCCTTGACCGCCGTCGGCCCAAAGCAACATCCTCCGCGGTCCCGCTTGTTCGCGCACGACGGCCGCGAGGGCGCGGAATTCAGCCGTCGCGGAATCTCCCGCCAGCACCACGTGCCGGGGCGATTCCAAGGCCAGTTCCAACGCGCACAGCATCTGGGGCAAGGCGTGAGGGGCAGCGGGCCACCGGCTTCGAAATGCCTCCAAAGTGCGAAGCGCCCGGTCGCGATAAGAGGTGGCCGCTAATGTGGGCGGGGTGCCCTCACCCCGCTCCGACGCCAAGCGGGGTGCGCCTAAATTATCAAGCACGGTCGCCAGGCGCAGCAGATTCAGCGCCGCCACCGAACTGGGCGCCGGCTCGGCGCCGTCGTAATCTTCCTTCAAGCGCAGCACCATGCTCACGTCGCCCGCCGCCGAGTTGAAATACCCGCCACGCCCGTCATCCCAAAACAACGCGTCCATGGTGTACTGCAGTTTCACTGCCCACTGGAGCCAGCGGATGTCCAACCCCGCCTCATAAAGATCCAGCAGGCCCTGGATCAGGAACGCATAATCCTCGGCGAAGCCTTCGATTGCACTGCGTCCCTGCCGGTAACTGCGATAAAGCACCCCGCGCTGCGAGTCATACAACTCGCGCTCAATGAACTCCGCCGCCCGCATCGCCCTTTGCAGGTAACCTGGAGCCGTGACGTCCCCGTCGCGGTCGGTGCCGCCGTCGGCAACCGAGGCGCCCCGCGCCAGCGCCGAAATCATCAATCCGTTCCACGCCGTGAGAATTTTATCGTCGAGGTGCGGCCGAGGACGGCGCGACCGGATCGCGCGAAGCTTGTCCAGCGCAGCCAGCAACCGGTCATTCGCCTGCTCCGGTGAAAATCCATACGCCTGCGCCGTCGTCATCAGGGATTGGCGCTGCGCCAGGATGTTTTTCCCCGTGAATTCCCCTTGCGGATCGAGGTGCGGCGGCACGTTGCCCTCCTGCGCCACGCCAAAATGCGCGCAGAACCACGGCGCATCCTCTCCCAGCGCCTGCGCGATTTCGTCGTGCGTCCAGACATAGAAAGCGCCTTCGGCATGCTTGTGGGTAGCGGCGGTCGTCCCGACCGCCACTTCGCTGTCCGCGTCCTCCGCCGAATAAAATGCCCCATCCGAACTGGTGAGATCGCGCGCCACGTAGTCGAAAATATCCCGGGCCAGCCAGGCATAGCGCTCGTCGCCAGTGAGCTGCCGTGCCTCGAGGCAGTTCAGCGCGATCTGCGCCTGGTCATAGAGCATCTTTTCGAAATGCGGCACGAACCACGTTTCATCGACGGAATACCGGTGAAATCCCCCGCCCACGTGGTCGTGAATCCCGCCCTGCGCCATTTTTTGCAGTGTCCGTCCGACCATGTTCACCGCTTCCATCCCCACCGCCGATTTTACTCCCTGCAGAACGGCGCAGCGCGCGAGAAACTGCAGCGAGGCGCCGCGGGGAAATTTCGGAGCGCCGCCAAATCCCCCGTGATCCGCATCGAAGCTTTCGTAGAAATGCTGGAAGCCTTTTTCGAACGCCTCCGACGCGGCATTCAGCAACTCTTCCATCCCCGACTTGGCGTCCGATGCCGGTTTCGGCGCACTCTCCACGAAGCGTTCCTGCAAAGTGGCGAGGACGCGGTCCGCTTCCGCGACGAGTTTTTCCCGCTCTTTCGCCCAGCCGGCGGCAATCGCCCGCAAAATCGTGAGAAATCCCGGGCGACCCTGGCGGTCCTCCGGCGGGAAATACGTGCCCGCATGAAACGGCTTCAGCTCGGGCGTGAGCCATGCGCTCAAGGGCCAGCCGCCATGGCCGGTCAGCGCCTGCACATACGCCATGTAAACCCGGTCCACGTCCGGCCGTTCTTCGCGGTCCACTTTGATCGGAATGAAATGCTCGTTCAGCAGGTGCGCGATGTCTGCATTCTCAAAGGACTCATGCGCCATCACGTGACACCAGTGGCAGGTCGAATACCCAATCGAGAGAAAGATCGGCTTCTGCTCCGCCCGGGCTTTCGCAAACGCCGCCTCACCCCACGCCCACCAATCAACCGGATTGCCGGCGTGTTGCAGCAAGTACGGCGATTTCTCGTGCGCGAGGCGGTTGGGCATGGGTCAGAAAACACTAAGGAGCGAAGAAGCAAAACGACCCCTTAGCTCCTTCGCTTCTTCGTGTTCAATTACTTCCCCAGCACCCAGGAGAAAATCAATGGCGCCACGATCGTTGCATCGCTTTCGACGATATACTTCGGCGTCTTGGCCCCGAGTTTTCCCCACGTGATCTTTTCGTTCGGGACCGCGCCCGAGTAACTGCCGTAACTGGTGGTGGAATCGCTGATCTGGGCGAAATAGCCCCAGAGCGGCACGCCCGTGCGCTCGAGATCCTGGTGGAGCATCGGCACGACACAGATGGGAAAATCGCCGGCAATGCCGCCGCCGATCTGGAAGAATCCGATCGAGCCTTCGCCGTTGCGGAGCCGCTTGGCGGTCTTCGTGTACCATTCCGCCAGCCAGGTCATGTATTCGATGCCGGTGCGGACGGTGTGCACGTTTTTCACATTTCCGCTGATAACATGGCCCGCAAACATGTTGCCCAGCGTCGCGTCTTCCCAGCCGGGCACGATGATCGGCAGGTTCTTTTCGCAGGCGGCGAGCAGCCACGAGTTCTTCGGGTCGATCTGGTAGCTTTTCTTCAGCTTTCCGCCGCGGAAAATCTTGTACATGAACTCGTGCGGGAAATAGCGTTCGCCGGCCTGGTCGGCCGCGACCCACTCTTCCAACACCACTTTCTCGATCCGGCGCATGGCTTCCATTTCCGGGATGCAGGTGTCCGTCACCCGGTTCATGTGACGGTCGACGAGATCCTGCTCGTCCTCCGCCGTGAGATGGCGGTAGTGCGGCACCCGCTCGTAATAATCGTGGGCCACAAGGTTGAAAACGTCCTCCTCCAGATTCGCGCCGGTACAGACGATCGCGTGGACCTTGTCGCGCCGGATCATCTCGGCGAGCGAGATGCCGAGTTCCGCGGTCGACATCGCCCCGGCCAGCGTCACGAGCATCTTGCCGCCCACCTTGAGATGCTCGTCATAACCCTTGGCCGCATCCAGCAGGGCGGCCGAGTTGAAGTGGCGGTAGTGCGTGGCGATAAATTTGGAGACCGGTCCCTTGGTTTTCGCGAGAGCCGCGTTAACGTCTTCAGGACGCCGGGTGTTGCGTTTGGCTTTCATGGGTAAAGAAATAGAAGGCCGCGACGCGGAGGCGCCACAAAAAACGTCTGCATGCCGGTGTCTTCAGTTCTTCCGGGCCAAAGCAGCCGGAATTCGGAATTTTAACCACAAAGACACAAAGCAACAAAGGACCGATCCCCTCCCCGAACCTGCTGCGGAGGCTTTCTTTGTGCCTTTGTCCCTTTGTGGTTAAAAATCCGAACCGATCGGCTTTGTCCGGCGGTTAAACGAATCCGACAAAAAAATTGCTTCGGACGCGGCAGGTCGGTTTGCTGTCCGGTTCCGATGCTCACCATCGCCGACGTTTCCAAGTCTTACGGCACCCGCGAACTCTTCGCCGAGGTGTCGCTCTTCATTGCGCGCACCGACCGTTACGGGCTCGTGGGTCCCAATGGCGCGGGCAAGTCCACGCTGTTCAACCTGATCCTTGGCGAGGAGGCCCCCGACACCGGCACGATCGAGTGGGAACGCGGCGCCGACTTCGGCTTCCTGCCGCAGGAAAGCGCGCCGGTCGGCGACGAAACCATCATCCATATCGCCACCAGCGGGAAAAAGCTGATGCCGGAGAACGACGATGACTACGACATTGACTACACCCTTGAGCCCCGCGCGAAAAAAATCCTCGCCGGCCTCGGTTTCAAGGAAGGCGATGCGGACAAGCTCGCGAAGACATTTTCCGGCGGCTGGGTAATGCGCGCCCATCTCGCCCGGCTCCTGGTTGCGGAACCCGCGCTCCTCCTGCTCGACGAACCGACCAATCACCTCGATCTCGAGGCCTTGCTCTGGTTCCAGGACTACCTGACCCGATATCCGGGCGGGCTCGTCGTGATCTCCCATGATCGCGCCTTCCTCAACGCGCTGTGCACCGGCATCCTCGAATTGCGCAGCAGCCGGCTCAACCGCTACACCGGCAATTACGACGATTACCTGCTGGAGAAGGAGGCGCGCAAGGATCAACAGGCCGCCGCCTTCAAGAACCAGCAGCGCGAAATCGCCCACCTGCAGAAATTCGTCGATCGCTTCGGCGCCAAGGCCTCCATGGCCTCCCGCGCGAAATCGAAGGAAAAACAGATCGAGCGCCTCGAGGCGGTCGCCGTCGACGAACCCCAGGACGATCTCAAGCGGATCAATTTCAAGTTTCCGCAGCCGCCCCGCTCCGGCCTCAAGGTGATCGAGCTCGAGCACGTCCAGCAGGCGTATGGCGACCATGTGGTCTACCGCGATCTCAACTTCCTGGCCGAGCGCGGCCAGCGCATCGTGCTCGTCGGCCCCAATGGCTCCGGCAAATCCACGTTGCTGAAAATTATCGCCGATGTGATCCCGATCCAGGGCGGCCAACGCGAGCCGGGCAGCAATGTAGTCACCGGCTATTTCGCGCAAAACCGGTTGGATAACCTCAAGGCCGACGCGACCGTGTTCGAGAACGTGATGGAGCTGCGCACGAACGAAAACCAGCTGACCGAGCAGCAGGCCCGCGCCATTCTCGGGGCGTTTCTTTTCCGCAAGGATGACGTCCACAAGAAGGTCACCGTGCTTTCCGGCGGTGAAAAATCCCGCCTCGCGCTCGCGCGCTTGCTCGTGAAACCGCCGAATCTCCTGTTGATGGACGAGCCGACGACTCACTTGGACATCGCCTCGATCGACGCGCTGGTCGGGGCGCTCCAGAACTACGAGGGCACGTTTATCTTCATCAGCCACGACGTTTATTTTATCCGCGCCCTCGCTCAGACCGTCCTTCACGTCCACTCCGGCCGGCTCACGGCCTACGCGGGTAATTACGATTACTATCTCGAGAAATCCAAGGCCACCAATGAGCGCGCCGCGCTCACCGCCGGCTTCACCGATGCGCGTCCGAAACAGCAGGCGGCCAAAGCCGTGCCTGCTCAATCGGCCGGCAAATCGGCGTCTTCTCCGGGCAAAACGAAAGCCAATCCGGCAGACGTTAAAAAACTTCGCACCGAAGTCGGCAAACTCGAGCAGCGCGTCGCCGAACTCGAAACCAAGCAAAGCGAACTCACCACCGCTTTGGAGGCACCGGAAACGTACACCCAGCCCGGCCGGGCCCAGCATCTCAACCGCGAGCTCAGTGTGATCGTGGACCAGATCCAGACCGCCACCCAGGAATGGGAGCAGGCGGCCTCACGGTTGACCGAGATGGAAAAGTAAGCGGTCGGCGGGTGCAGTGCCCTGCGCCTACTCGATTACTTCTCCGATTAGCGCACCAGCCTTGGCCGGCGTGACCCCGAGCACAATCGCGGTTTCGAGCCGTGCCTTCGCTTCGGGGAGAGCCGCGTCATCATTGGCATGCAGCGTGGCCAGCACGCCATTGGGCGGGACCGATTCGCCGATCTTGACCAACTGACTCACGCCCACAGCGGGATCGATCTTGTCCTCCGCTCGGGCGCGTCCCGCCCCAAGGCGCAAGGCCGCCAGCGCCACTCCTTTCGCATCGACCGCCTGAACGATCCCACCGGATCGGCTGACCAGGTTCACCTGGTGTCTGGCTGCAGCCAAAAAACGCGCGGGATCATCCACGACGCGCGGATCTCCTTTTTGAGCCGCCACCAGTTCGCGAAATTTGTCCAAGGCGCGGCCATTCGCGATATTCGCCTCGAGTTGTTTCCGGGATTCAGCCGATGTGCCCGCCACCCCCGCCAGTAACAGCATCTGTTCGCCGAGCGCGTACGTCACTGCCATCACATCCGCCGGACCATTGCCCCGCAGGCAGACAATCGCCTCCGCGACTTCCAAGCCGTTGCCCACAGTGCGGCCCAAGGGCTGATCCATTGCGGTCAGCACCGCGCGGGTCGGCTTATTCATCGCGCGGCCGATCGCCACCATCGCGCGCGCGAGTTCCCGGGCCGCCGCTTTTTCAACCAGCAGCGCCCCGGCCCCGAATTTCACGTCGAGCACCAGGGCATCGATCCCTTCCGCGAGTTTCTTCGCCATGATGCTCGCACAGATTAACGGCTGGCACTCGCTCGTCGCGGTGACATCTCGCAGCGCATACAGTTTTCGATCGGCGGGCACGAATTGTTCGGTCTGTCCGATGAGCGCCAGGCCGATGCCTTCAAGCTGCCGCCGATACTCCTCGAGCGACAAATTCACCTGAAACCCCGGGATCGACTCCAGCTTGTCGAGCGTGCCGCCGGTATGCCCCAGGCCCCGCCCGCTCACCATCGGCACCGCGATGCCGCAGGCTGCCATGAGGGGCGCCAACACGAGGGAAACCTTGTCGCCCACTCCCCCCGTCGAATGTTTGTCGACCTTCGGCAAGCGCACCGAGGCCAGGTCGGCCATCGTTCCCGACCGCATCATCGCATCCGTCAGCGCCGCCGTTTCCTCCGCCGTCATCCCGCGCAGAAAAATCGCCATCAACATCGCGCTGAGCTGATAATCCGCCCACGAACCATCGGTCGCCCCGCGGACAAAGTCCGCAATCTCCCCACGATCCAGCGCCCGGCCATCGCGCTTCTTCGCAATGACGTGTTGGGGAAACCGCGCCGGGCTCATCCCCGCACCCAACCACGCCTCCCCTCCCCACGCAACGCCACAAACCCGTGCCGGATGGAATTTAACTTGATAAGTGAAATTCCATCCGGCCACGGAAGAGGTGGAAACGAACCGCGGAATTACAGCCGTTGCTCCGCAGCCGGGCGCAGCACCAGCATCGAGCTGCTGCCGACGAAGAATTCATAGTTCACCGACACGACTTCACTCATGATGCCGTGCTCCTGCAACTGCCCGCGCAGCGAATCCAGCCCCGGATAAGACTGTCCGTCGGGCCCGCAGACCGGATGGATGCGTACTTCGCCGGACGCGACCCGGGCCAGTTCGCGACAGGCGTCCACGTGCCAGACCAGATCGAAGTGACGCGCATGGATGAAGAGCAGATGCGCGCAAAGCACCATGTCGAACGCCCGGTCCGGACAGGGCAGACGGGGCAGCACGCCGCCGACATAACGGCCGTACAAGAAACCGTTTTCATAGTCGGCGAGAAACCCGGCCGCCGCCGTTCGGCGGTCCTGCTCGGCCTCATCGAGCGAGGCGAAGACGCTGCGGCCCACGGCCTCGCCGGCCGCGGTTTGGAACAGCTGCGGCTTGGCCCGCAGTTGCGCGACAATGCGCCGGTAGTCGAGCTGCACGTGCGCTTCCAACGCACCGGACGTGCAACCATAGAGCGGATCGACCGCGAGGGCATCGATCCCGTGGCGGACGGCCTCGGCGGTGAAGGACGCCGGCCCGGCGGCCACATCGAGTACCTTCCGTCCGCGCAAAGCGGCCGGATTCAGGTCAAAGAAACGCGTGTATTCGGCAAAGCTGCGGCCAAAAAACGAAATGGTCGGATGTTCAAATTCGTAAAAATCAAAGGTGTTCATGGGAAAGGGTCGGCAATGGGACATAAAAAACCCGACTCATAGGGGAGTCGGGCTCAGCGTGGGAAAACGGTTAGGACCGCGCGCGTTGGGCGCTCACCATCGTTGAGCCGCACCGCGCCACCACCCCAGTACCGGGCCTGCCGCCAGGGCGGTCAGCCGGACCAACGAAGGGGAAAACGATTTCACGCCGGAGGTGATGCTCGGCCCCCCGGCGCAAGCCGGAATTCGGCTCTCCGAGTAGCGAAAGCCGTGAGGCTTTCGTCCGAGCCCGAAACGCTCACGCGTTTCGCTACGAGAATCCAAGGCAAGCGGCATTTCCCAAACAGCCCTTAAGCCTTTTTGGGGGAGCCGAAAACGGCCCGGGCCATGTCGAACGGAGCCCGCGTAAAATTTTTCATGGCGGAGACCGCCGTCGTCGGGGGCGGCGGAAGTGGCAGCTCCCGCAATTTTTTCTCCTGCAGCGCCAGGCGGATCTCGCGGTCGCGGACCAGTTCCTCCCGGTTTTTCAAGGCGAGATGGTGGTCGTTGAGCGCCAGGCGGTCGTCACGGAAATTATTGCGGTCGGCCTCGAGCAGCTCGTGCGCGCGTTGCAGCTTGGTCCAGCCTTTCTGCAGGGCCGCGCTGTCATCGCCGGACGAAACCGGTGCGGCCTGCTTGGACGGACGCACCATCGAGCCGGACCACAGCACGCGATCCGCCTCCAGTCGGCCCTGCATGTGGCGCAGCCGATCTTCATAGGCCCGGAGGTTATCCTCCTGCGCGCGCAGTAAACTGAGATCGTCATGCCACTGCCGGCGGTCCTGGGTCAGCTGCATGGTCTCCTGGCGCAGGCGGGCTGCGTCCTCCGCCAGCTCATTTTCCTGCTCCTCGAGCCGTTTTCTCCATTCCGCCAGTCCAGCGCGTTCCTCGGCAATGTCCCCGGCCGCCGGCTCCATCAGTGCGGTCGTTTCCAAACGGCGGCGCTCATCCTCCAGCGCCCGGCGCTCGCTCGCAATGGCCGCGCGGGCTTCGCGCAACCCCCGGGCCTTTTCGTCGATCGTCGCCTGCGCGGTCGCCGCGAGTTCGCGCTCGTTCTGCAACCGGCTCAGCTCGGCCTCGAGCCGCCGCTCATCGAGTCCCTGCGCCAGGAGGGTTTTCAGCTCCGCTTCAAACGCGGCTTTTTCGTGCTGCAACCGCTCCACCCGGGCCTCGAGCAGCGCCTTCTCCTTCGTCAGGCGCACCCATTCCGCCGTCGGCTCCTGGGTGTGGATCCCGAACGGATTCGCACTCGCCGCCGCCGGCGTCCCGAGGTTTTCCAACAGGGTTTCGACCTCGGCGAGATCTTCCGTCGTCACTTCGTCGCTTACCACCGGGGTTTCGAGCTTCAGCAGCGCCCGCACCCGGTTCAGCAGCAAATGCGGATCCTGGCACGCGGCGAAAACATCCGTCACTCCCATGCGGATGCCCTGCACCACGGCCGGCAGCTCCAGTTCCGGCACCAGCAGCAATACCGGGACGGTTGGCTGGATTTTCTTCAGGCGGTCGACAAAGGAAAGTCCCGGCGATCCCGGCAGTTCATGGTCCACAACTGCGAGATCGAACCATTCCCCGCGCGCATTTTCCGCGGCGGCATCGGCGGTGGAGAAGGCGCGGAGATCGAAGCCGGCGTCAGCCAGAAGCAGCACCAGGCGGCGCCGCGCCTTGGCGTCGCCGTGCACAATGAGGATTTTTTTGACGAGATTCATGGG
>CAMAPG010000029.1 GCA_945859965.1 Opitutus sp. GAS368
GGGGAAATCTTTGGCAATCCCAAGCTCCAGGACGGACCGCCAAGCCGGTCCGTCCCTCCGCTTAGAATTGCCAACCACCACCGAAGTCAGCACATCAAACCAAGCCAAAGACTAACACTCCACCTGGCCCAGTTTTCGGGACCCGCTCACCACCATAAGCAAATCAGATAACTGCTTAAGTCCATCTTCACCCATGAAAAACCAATCCATTCATACCAAGGGTTTCACCCTAGTCGAAATCATGATTGTCGTTGTGATCATTGGCCTTTTGGCGGCGATGGCCATTCCCGCCTTCCAAAAAGTTCGTTCAAGCTCACAGGACAAGGCTGTCTTGAACAACTTACGTCAATTGGGAGCGGCTGCTGATCAATACTTCCTCGAAAACGGCAGCTCCACCGCTGATATCAGTGGATTGGTCGGCTCATCGAACTACGTCAAAGCGCTGAACACCGTGGCGAACGAAGCCTACCCGGCGACGTTTGTACAAGGCCAAGTGATCACTGTGACCGGCGTCGCTGGCGCGCGGACCCTGACTTACGCTCAGTAATCACCGCAGATCGCAGTCAATCCGCCACGTTTTGCGTGGCGGTTTTTTTATAACCCATTGTCATGGATAATGATGTCCTGACATGTTTTGCGATCTGGGATCGCCGAAATCGCGCATCCTGACAATTTCTTTACCGTTTTTGGACTTGTCCGTGCCGGCCATTTGTAATTTTCTGGCCGGGCCACTCAATCGAGCGGCATTTATAAAACATACATAATACATCATACCCATGAAAAGCATCAACAAGTCCACCCAGGGTTTCACCCTCGTCGAAATCATGATCGTTGTCGTTATCATCGGCCTTCTGGCCGCGATGGCGATTCCTGCCTTCCAAAAGGTCCGTTCGAGTTCACAAGATAAGGCCGTATTGAACAATCTTCGCCAGCTCGGTGCTGCCGCTGATCAGTATTTCCTCGAGAACGGTACCTCCACTGCCGCGATCGCCGGCTTGGTCGGTTCTTCGAATTACGTGAAAGCTCTGAACACGGTGGCGAACGAAGCCTACCCGGCCACGTTCGTCCAGGGCCAGGTCATTACGGTCACTGGCATCGCCGGCGCTCGTACGTTGACCTACGCTCAGTAAGTCGCTTTGTTTTCAAATTCAAACCGCCCGCTCCAAAGCGGGCGGTTTTTTTATGCTCCGTAAAGTAATCCTCTTCGGCCTGATCGCGGCGTTGGCCGTCGTTTTTGGATTTATCAGCTACCGCCAGGCGCCCGCCGAGGCCGTGCAACTGGTCCGCCGCTTTGGTTACTGGCAGATTTTGCTCGTCGCGACTCTCTTTGGAACCTGTCTCGTGCGGAGCCTGAGAGCCGATGCGCGCACGGTCGCCGCCAACTGGCGGGCCTGGATTGGACCCGTGGCCCTGATTTTCGCGGTCACGGCCTTCATGCATCTGCATGAGCGGCACGAGTTCAAAATCGTGATGGACGAAGTGGTGCTGCAGGACACCGCGATGCGCATGCACTTTGACCGCGAGGCGGCCACCGTGGTCCGCGGCTATGACCTGGCGGGCAACTTCAGCGCGCTCCAGGTCTACATCGACAAACGGCCGTTGTTTTTCCCCTTTCTCCTTTCGCTCGCCCACGACCTGACGGGTTATCGGGTGGCGAATGCTTTTTATCTCAATGCCCTGATCTCGGTCGTTTTCAGCGGATTGATGTTCATCGTGGGTCGCCGGTTGGCGGGTGTGGCGGCCGGGGCCGCCGGAGCCTTGCTCGCCGCCACCGTTCCCCTGATTCATCAGAATGTGGCGGGCAGCGGGTTTGAAATGCTCAATCTCGTCATGATCCTCGCCACGATCTGGCTGGGGATGCGTTTTGCCGAGCGGCCCGAGGACACCGACCGACTGGGCGCGTTTGTGCTGTCCGGTATTTTGCTCGCACAAACCCGCTACGAATCGGCGTTGTTCATCGTTCCGGTCGGACTCGTGGTGCTTTATACATGGTGGCGGCAACGGGCGGTCACGCTGGAATGGCCGATCCTGGTTGCTCCGCTGCTGCTCGTCATTGTCCCGCTGCATTTCAATGTGTTTAAGGTCGCCACCACCGCATGGCAACTCGCGGATGGACCGGGGAGCGACACGCCTTTCAGCCCGCGTTTTTTTTATGACAACGTGGGGCACGCGCTGAATTTTTTCCTGTGCACGGACCGTTCCGAGCCCAATTCGCTGTTGGTGTCGGTGCTGGGCGTGGTCGGGGTCAGTTTTTTTGTGCTCACGTTATACCGGGAGTACCGCGAGATTTTCCGGGCGCGTCCGGCCGAGGCGGTTTTCAGCATCTTTATCGTCGGGCTGCTGCTCCATACGGTGCTGATGCTGTGTTATTTTTGGGGGCAGTTCGATGACCCGATCATCCGCCGGTTGAGCCTGCCCGCGCATTTGCTGCTGATCCTGTCGTTCCTGTTTGTTTTCCCGCGCCTGGTGGCCCACCAGGCGCGCTGGCGCGCCTTACTAGCGGTCACGGGCGTGTTTCTCATCGGCTTTACCGTGCCCAGCGTGGCCATGCACCGGTACACCCAGGAGAATTTCGCCGCCCGCACGAATGCCTGGCTTTCCACGTTTATCGACCGCCTGGGTGATGACTCGGTTCTGGTCATCGACAACTCGACTGCGTTGCAGTGGTTGATCCATCGCAAGTCGAGCATTCCGCTCGATGCGGTCCTGTGGCGTCCAGAGGCCTATGCCTTTCATTTCAAGAATCACAGCTTCCAGCATTACCTTGTCGTGCAGCGGATGGGCTCCGATTTCGACCAGGG
The DNA here is from genome assembly GCA_945859965.1 of Opitutus sp. GAS368. Lineage (GTDB taxonomy): Bacteria > Verrucomicrobiota > Verrucomicrobiia > Opitutales > Opitutaceae > CAMAPG01. The sequence continues at coordinate 2,802 of CAMAPG010000029.1, forward strand.
CACGCGGTTTGCCTCCATCAATGATGATCTGGGCGACGGCTTCCAACTTCAGCTCGTCGAGGAACGCACGTTTTCGCCGGTGTATCACATCCGCATCAGCCGGGTGGTCGCGGTGGATGAAACCAAGCTCAAGGCCTGGATCGCGCGGCGGAAAAGCGTCGAACTCACCCCGCAGATAAAATCCGCGATCAAAAAGGGCGATGTGGAAGCGCTCGACCGGTGGTTCAAGTTGCTACCGTAAACCAGCGGCTGGACGGAGTACCTCAGGCGCTGGCCGGTGAGTGTACCGGAGTGGATTATAATCCGCGGGCCTTCATGGCCCGGGCGATTGCTGCGGCGAGGTCGCTCATGGACCCGTCGACCACGGCTTTGATTTCGTCGGCGTTCAACCGGTAAACGAGAATGCTGTAGCCAATCGAGGCATCCGGCTCCCGCAGTCGCAAATACTGGCAGAGCCGCGCAAAGCGCAGCCGGTCGAGGGCGTAGAGGCGTTCGGAGCGTTTGCGCAATTCCTCCGGAGTGCGCGCTACCGGCGCGTTGGCGACTTGCCCCCGCAGGGCGAGATAGCTCCGCTCTTTTTCCAGTGTCCAGGGCCCGCGCCAGCCACTGTAGACGTCCTGCAGCATGGTCGCCCCGATACAGTAGAGTCCGGGCCCGAGCTCGAACCACTGCCGGGGTTTATCGAAATTATAGATCGGCGCGAGTTCGCGCGCCTGGATCCCTTCGTACTTGGTGTCGCCGCTGCCGAAATAGCTGACGTAGACCGGTTCCCCTGGTTGGGCTGACCGTCGCAACCAGGCCGAGAGTTCGGGCAGATCCTGTCCCCAGTCGAGGGAGCTGTCGATCAGGTGCCGGTAGCCTTGCGCGGGGCCGCCCGCGATGCGGTTGAAATAAGCGAGGTAGTGCGGGCGGATCAGCATGGACTCCACCAGAACGCCGACCGCCAAAGCGGCGCCGGCCAGGCGCAGGGCGCGAGTGGCCGCCGGCCGGGCGAGCAACCCCGCCAGGATAAACAAAGGCGGATAGATGGGCAGAATATGGCGATGCCCGATATTCAGGTGGCTCAGCAGCGAGAAGATCCAATAGACCGTGAAAAGCGCCAGCAGCGGACTGAATCGATAGCCCCATTTTCCCGCCCACGCCAGCAAGCTTCGCGCGCGCCGGTGCCCCCACAGTTCCCGGACGATGACGATCCCGGCCAGGGCGAACGCGATCAGCTGGCTGAACGGCGTTTTGACCAGGAAGGCGTAGGGAAAGAAATGAATCCATCCCGTGCCGCTGTACTCGCCGTTGAGAAACGCTCCGCGTTCGGCGGAACCGTGGAGCACAAACGCGAAGCCTTGCAGGTAGGCTTCCGGCAGGATCCGCCATTCCCGGCCGGTTTCCAGCACCGTGCGCATGAATCCCGCGGAGGGGAGGACGATCTCCCAGGCCCAGAAAAATTGTTCCGCCTTCGGCAGATGGTAGGAAAACGCGGAAAAACGAAACCCGAAGAAAGCCCAGATCACCAGCCACGCCACGGCGATCTGTCCGAAGCTGGAGAGGAGCAGCGCAGTCAGTTTTGGCCAACCGCGCAGCGCTCGGGGGTTCCGCCCCAGGTTCAATTCAAGCGGCTGACCGGAAAGCATCCGCACCACGATCAGCAGGCCCAGGATGGGGCCCAGGAGCACACAGGAAAATTTGGCGATGCACGCGAAGCCCAGCGCGAAGGCGCTGCCGGCCCAGGTTCCCCACGACAATACGTGGCTTTGCCGCCAGAACGCGGCGGTCGTCAGCAGCAGGAAGAACGCCATCGTCACGTCCGAGGTGACCAGCGGACTGTGGGCGAGAAAATTGGGACAGAAGACATACAGCCCGAGCGAAACGAGCCCGCCGGCATCGCCCCAGAACGAGCGCGACCAGGCAAAAATCAGCCATCCCAGGGCCACCCCCATCAGCGCCAGCAGGGAGCGGGAGAGCAGCAGCAGATAATCGGTGTTGTTGCCGCTTTCATAGAAGAAACGGTGACTCAAAATCCAGACGTTCGAATTGCCCCATGATTGCGCATCCGTGGTGTCGAAGTGCGCGTTCGCGGCCACCCAAGGGAGCGCCGCGAGGCGCTGCGGCAGATTGCCGTTTTCCGGCTGCAGGCGGTAATCGGTAAACTTCCAGTAGGAAAATCCTCCGGCCACGTGCGCGATTTCATCCGCGGTGGTGTTGATTTGCCGCGTCGCGGAGACGCCCAGCCACCACTGGAGGGCGAGCAGGACCGTCACGAGCGTGGTCACCACGGCGGGCGGGAGGGTTCGCGAAGGGTTCATGCGCTCGGCCAATAAAAAGTGGACAGACTATCGTCGTGAAATGACCCTGCCCTCAAGGGTGAATCTCAGCCTCCACGCATGAACGCCGAAGAATACGCCAATCTCGATGCCATCGAACGCACGCATTGGTACTATGCGGGCAAGCGCGTGATGGTCCGCGAATGGCTGGAGCGCTGCGGTCCGCCCCGTCCGGAGCAGGTGTTGCTCGACTGCGGCGCCGGCACGGGCCGTTTTGCTCTGGAAATGCAGCCGCATTGCCGCGTGCTGGTGCTCGATGACCATGAGGAGGCGCTGCGTTTGCTGCGGTCCCGTTTTAAGCCCGAACAGATCCTGAGTCTGGCGGGCGATGCCGTGCCTTTGCCGGACGGCTCGCTCGATTATGTCACGGCGCTCGATGTCCTCGAACACGTTCCGGATGACGCGGCGGTGGTGCGCGGTTTTCATCGTCTACTCAAGCCCGGTGGGGTGGCCGTGATCACCGTGCCGGCGAGCATGGCGTTGTGGAGCGATTGGGATGAGGCGCTGCATCATTACCGGCGTTATCATCGCGCCCAGTTGCGGGCGTTGTTTCCGGCCGAACACTGGGACGTCGTGCACGTGAACTATACCAATGTCGTGGTTTATCCTGCCGTCTGGCTCGTGCGGAAATGGCGCCGATTGACCGCCCGCCGTGGGGTGCCCTCGACCGCGGGTGGGGCGCGCACGGAGGATGAAGTTCCTCCGGCATGGTTGAACCGGATGTTGCAGGCCACGTTCGTGGGGCTTGCGAAAGTCCGCGTGCCCTTTCCGTTTGGCGTCAGTCTTCTGCTCGTCGCCCGTCGCCGTTGAGGCGTTTATTCCAGCACGCGGACTTCACCGACAATTGCCCCTGCGGCATCGCGCAGCAGGATCAGCGTATGGCCGCGCGTGATCGGCTCCGTAAGTTTCGGGGCGCGCACCGTGATCCGGCTGAGACCGGAAGGTGCGAAGGGGAATTGCACGGGTTGAACCGGACCTTTGCCGACGCCTTCGAGATCGATGGCTTGACCGGTCATGGTGGTGTTGGCGGCGGTCAGGATCAGGCGAGGCCAGTGGGACGCATTGTCCGCACACAATTCCATCCGGGCGACCGGTCGTGCAGGTTGGGCCAGGGTCAGCGTGAGCTCCTGGTCATCCGGTCGGTCCACTTGGCGCGCGGTGGAGAGAATCGCGATTTGCCTGCCGCGGCGGATCCAAAACTCGTAGCCATCGAGCGAAAAGGAGGGCTCAAAATTCGCCATCAGCCAGTCGTGGAGCGGGCCTTTCGTGGGAAAGCCGCCTTTGGCGAGATACTTGAGCACATCGCGTTGCACGAGCAGCACCGGGCGCGGGCTGGCGGCGATCCGGTCGATGATTTCCTGCTGGCGGGCCGGAGACAGCAGCGAAAACCAATGGGTGGCGTTGGTCAGCGTCGGGGTCGGAATTCCCGTCCAGAGATTGGCGCTGTAGAGGCCGGGAAAGCCGAACAGGAGGTCGGCATGCGCCTTGAGATTTTCGTAGACGATGCGCAGCGCATAGGTGGAGTCGTCCGGCAGGCGAATGTTTTCCGCTCCGGGAAGGTTCAGGCGCTGGCTCACCGGATAACGCGACCAGCCGATTTTCGCGAGGCGGCTGGTCATGACGACCGTCGTGCTCGCGATCAGGAGCATTCCGGCCCAGGTTGCGACCGTCGCCCAACGGCCCAGCCGCCGGCGCAAGAGCGGAGCGGCGTCGTGCAGGCCGAGCGCGAAGAGCGGGATCCAAAGATAGGTGGCCCAGTTAATCTGGCTGCCCGCCACGGGATACGCATGCAGAAAAGCAAAGACCAGTACGAGCGCCACCCAGGCCCGCGTTTCCCCGGTGCGCGTGCCGGGTTGTAGCGGCACCGCGAAAAGCCACGCGAGCGTCACGCCATACGACATCGACCAGGCCGCCAGGCTCGTTGGAATGATCTGCAGCGGGGAACACAAAAATAACCCGGCGACCGCCACCCGCGCCCAAGCCAGCCATTCGCAGACCCCCGGCCGCGCCAGCCGGTTGGTGACCAAGATCCACGCGGCCAGCCCCAGCGAGGCGGCGGCCAGCCAGTCCGAACCGATCCGCCAGTTCATCGGGAAGAAATAAACCCCGGGATGCTTCAACGGTTCGAACACCACGCCGTTGAGCAATCCGTGCAGGCTGGTTCCACGCGTGAGGGTCAGGACGCAGAGCAAGGTGGCTGCGCCGGCGAACACCGCGGCACACCATCCCCAGTTCCGACCGGTGACGACCGGTCGCGCCGCGGTGCGCGCAGCCAGCAGGGTGGTCAGGGCGCTGCCGGCGAAAATAAACGCGAAGAGCCTCACCCAGGATGCATCAAAGAGCGCCCGCATTAGCGCAAAGGGCAGCAGCGCGCATCCGGCCGCGACGAGCCAGGCCAGCGTGCGCGCGGTGGTGGCGGGGGCGGTGTTGACCGCGAGCCAGGTGAACGTCGCACCGAGGAAGAAAACGCCCACATTGATCTTGGTCAGCGTCAGCGCGGCGCCCACCAGGCTGGTGATGCTGACAAAGCGGTTGATCTGCTGTTTTTCCCACGCTTCAGCCCCGAGCCAGGTGCCGAGGGCGATGAGCAGGGCGAGCAGGCCGCCCGGGTGCACCGGCTCGTTGATCATCACCCAGATGAAAATGAAGACGCCTGCGAGCGTGAAGGCAGCCCAGAGCGCGGAACGCGTTTGTCGCCCCACCAGAGCGGCGCAGGCCCCGGCGGTGCCGAGCCAGCTCACGAGCGTCATCCAGCGGCCGGTGGTATTGGTGAAGGCGAACCCGAAGATCCGGTGCAGCGCGTCGTAGAAAAAATAAGGAAACGGCCCGTACTGCGTGTAGACGCGGTCGTAGAGCGCGCCATGAAGCGAGAAATTCTGCAACGATAGCAGCACGTACCCTTCGTCGTCGTAGACCATGAAGGTCGTGAACAGCAGCCAGAAGCCGGCCAGCGCGAGGGCCGCGCCCACCGCCGTGAAAAGGATCCAGGAAAATGTACGCCACGCTGAATTCATCGCGAGGATGACGCGATCCGCGGTCCGCCGGTTGCACGGCTGAGGCGGTCAATCAAGGCCGGTCCTTTTTCTCACGATAAAATTGGGCCGCTGCTTCACCTCGTCGTACACCCGCCCGAGGTATTCGCCCAGCACGCCGATGCCGATCAGCTGTACGCCGCCGATGAACAGGAGCAGGGTGATCAGGGTGGTGAAGCCCTGGAACGCGGTCTCGACGCCGAGGATCCGCCGCACCGCAAAAAAGACGCCGATGGCGAAGCCCATGAACGCGATGAACATTCCACACAGGGTGAGCAGCCGGAGCGGCAGGTAGGAGAAGCTGAAAAGCCCGTCGAGCGCATAGCGGATCAGGCGGCGCAGGGTCTGCTGCGGTTCGCCCGCGGCGCGTTCCTTGCGGTCGTACAACACATCCGCCCGGCTGAAACCGACCCACGCGCGCAAACCGGGGAAAAAACGATGCCGCTCGGGCAGGCGGGAGAACGCTTCCAGGGCTGGCCGGCCCAGCAACCCGAAGGTGCCGGAGTTGGGCTCGATCGGATAATCCGTCAGCGCACCGAAAAGCTTGTGGAACAAATCGAAGGCCAGGCGGCGCGGTCCGGTTTCGCTGCGCGTGCGCCGGACCGCGCGGACCACGTCCGCACCTCCGCGCCACGCGGCCACCAGTTCCGGAATCATTTCGGGTGGATCCTGCAGGTCGGCGTCCATCGTCACAGCGGCATCCGCCTGGGCGGCATCGGCGGCGGCGAGGCCGGCGGCCAGGCCGGCTTGAAAACCGAAATTACGCGAGAGATCGATCAGCTTGAAGCGCGGATCGCGCGCATGGGCGGCCGCGATCAACGCGGAGGAGCGGTCGCGACTTCCGTCATTCACCAGGATCGCGGACCAGCGGCAGCCGGGCTGGGCGTTGAAAACGGCGGTGAGCCGGGTGATGAGTTCGGGCAGCACGGCTTCCTCGTTGAAGACGGGTATCACAAGAGCGACAGCGGGAAGCGTCTCCGAGGGCATTTGCAGAGGTATGAAAGGGGGCGGGGGAGCGGTAAACTAAAAAGCTGTGTAAGCAGAGGGTAAAAGGCCTCTGCCGACTCTCGTGCCGGGATCGCGATTTCGCAGGGAAAGAATCAGGTTATTTTTTCAATGCTGCGGCGGCCAGGAGTAGAGAATCCATTCGCCGAAGGCATCCTTCCGCGCATGGACCGGGACGAGCGCCTTGATGAGGCCGTCATTCACGAGGCGGTGAAACGCGACGACACAGAAATCCGGGGGCAGGTATTGCCGCAGCACCCTGGGCGGGATGGGGTGGCCGGCGACGCGGCGGGTCAGCAGTCCATCTTCCGCGTGATCGATGCGGCCATCGGCGTAGTAGGTGATAATCGGATTCCACGGGAAGTAGATCTTGCCGGGCAGTTGCCGGGCCAGGCTTTCCGCCTGGCGCAGGGCGATCACATCCGGCTGGAGCGGCCACGGCCAGTGCAGGGTGATTTGAACGGCCAGGACTGCGGTCAGGGTGAGCAGCGCCCCCAGCGGCAATCCTTTCCAACGCGCCGCGGTTCTCGAGGCCAGCCATCCGGCGGCCACCGGCAGCACGTAGAGCCCGCCATGCAGCGAATTGATATTGCCGCCGATCGCCGCGAAACCCGAAAGATTGAAGGGCACGGAAAACACGAACATCAACGCCGGCAGCAGGGCCGGACTGTCGCGGCGGAAAATGCGCCGCGCGGTGAGCAGCACCACGAGGCAGGGGAAGAGCACCAGGACAGCGACGTACCCTCGGTAAATGGGGTGCGCGGCCTTGGCGATGACGTTGGTCATCGGGAAGCCACCCGGCAGCACGAACATGTTGTAGAGCAATCCTTCGGCGCCGCAGAGTCGCAGGAGCAACACGCCGAGGAGGGCGCTGGCGGCGCCGCAACGCACCGCCTGGATCAGAGCGGTGCGCGGGCCGTGTCTGATCAGGAGATAAACCAGCAACCCGAGCATGGGCCCGATCTCGGTTTGCTTCGACCACAGTCCCAGGCCCAGGGCAAAGGCGCCGAGCCAAAGCCGGCCGTTGTCACGGGGTCCCACTCCCAGGATCGCAATCCCCGCCAGCAGTCCGAACGCGACCGCACTGTTGTCCGCCTGCGTAAAGATGAGGGCGGTGGCCGGCCAGGCGGCCGTGGCCAGCAGTCCGGCCCAGAGCCAGGTGCCGCGCGCAGCGTCGGGACGAAGATGGGCTTTGACTGCCAGCCAGAGTGGCACGAGCGCGATGGCGAGATTGATCGCGCCCGCGATCAACAAGGCTGCCGTCGCGCTGGCCGCGAGCGTCGCCGGCAGTTGCAGCAAAAGGGGGACGGGCCCGTAAACCCAGGTCGTCACCGGGCCTTCCAGCGGCCCCGGATAAGGCGACAGCCCGGCTCGCAGCATAAAACTGGGGGCGAGCCGCATGGCGTTCCAATCGTGCGAGGGATAAAAGCAGAAGCAGATCCAGACCCACCCAGCCGTGGCAGCCGCCGCGAAGACGCCGGCCACATACGTGGGAAGTGACGAAGTGTCTGCCGGGGGTTTCACAGTTTGGAACGATGGGCCTGGATCAGCGTCATGGTGGCTTCAGGAAGGCAACTCCCGCGAACGGTACGCTTTTCGCAGCGCCAATCCGAGCAAAACGACGAGCAGCGTCCCGAGCACCCCCACGGGGATTCCGGAGTCGCCGACAAACGTCAGGTTGTGCGAACACTTCACATAAAAATTGATCCACGTCGCATTGCCGTGTTCGACCCGCAACGCCCAGCCGAGATAATTCGAGAAGACGTCACGGGGAAAATCGAGATGTTGCACCCGGTAGTGGAGGGCGATGCCAAGGCCGAAATCCACGGCGAGGCCCAGGGCGAGCCAGGCGCGCAGTCCGCGGCTGAGGGTTGGGAGGTTGGCTGCGATCCAGGCGAGCCCAAGAATGACGGCCGGTTGCAGGCCGATGTGCATCCCGCCCCATCGGTCATTCCAGAACATGGTCGCGACATTCAGCAAAAGCGTTCCGGAAATAAACCAGGCCCAAAAGGCGTCGATTCGATTCCTTTGCCGCCAAAGCAGCACCGCGAGCACGACGCAGCCGCCACTGCCGAAAGCGAGGGGAAGATTGGTTTGATACAGATTGAAAAAATAATCCCGCCACCAGCCGGACCGGCTGGTCTGCTCGACGAACTCGTACCCGGCGGAACGCAATGGGTGCGGCACGATCAGGATGAAGAAATTCTCTGCGCGTAATTGCAGTTGCTGGAGGAGGGTCAGGCCGGCGCTGGAGGTGGCCACCGTGTTGGAAAGAAAGGTCGCCTGGCCGTAATGCCGGGCCGACCAGGCGAACCAGGTGGCGAGCAGAACCACCGTTACGAGGGCAGGCCGCAGGGCGGCCCGCCAGAAGGCCGGCTGCCGCCAGTCGCCGCGCCGCTGCCAAATCCACCAAGCGGCGAGTACGATCACATAGGGAGCGGCGGAGTAATGGGTGAGCAAAGCGGCGGCGAGACAGCCCGCCGCGCACACCGTTTGCGGATCGTCGGGCGCACGGCCCGCCCGCAACAGGAAATGAAGGCCTGCCAGGAGGAAAAAGGCGGTGGGCAGCTTGGTCCAGGTGAACGTGGTGTTTTGCAGAAACATCGGGCTCAGCATCAGGATCACGGCCAGCACCGGGGCCGCATCACCGCGAAGGCTGCCACGAAACCGTCGCGCCAGCAGGGCCGCGGGGAGAAAGCTCAGAGTGGAGAACAGTGCGAGAAAAACCTGAAACGCGGGGAAGCCGGTTCCAGCCAGGGCCAGTCCGGCGCCGGTGACCAGATTCGCGAGCGGCGGGCGGGCGGGCAGGGGATAGGTTCCGAGAAACAGCGTGTCGAGGGACTGGTGCTCGAGGAAAAAACGGGCGCGGTCGTAATGCTCCGCCCAATCACTCATCCATTCGCCACCCGAGTAGCTGCGAATCATCGCCAGCCATCCGAGACACCAGCCGGCGAGGATCAGCCACAGGCCGGCCAGCCGGCGCGCCTCGGGCGCGCGGAATAGTTCCCACACCGCCTGGCGCCGCCAGCCCAGTGCGACGCCGGCAATGACGGGCAGTGCTCCGAACGCCAAGGGCGGCAGTCCGCACCAATAAATCACCCAAGCCGCAAGATAGACCGCGAGGCCACCCGCCACGGCCGCGAAACAGAGGCGTTCGTCGGGGTCGAAAGGAGCGGTTGCCGCCAGCGGCAGGCCCAGCCCGCCAATCAGCGAGAGAAAAATCAGGCCGGTGGTGAGAAGTTCGAACAAAATAGGCCCGGTACGTCCGGGCGCCGCTCAACGAAACAAATTATATTTCAGGATCGCGTAAATTGCCCGGAAGCCGTCGCGCCAGCCGATCTTTTTCCCCTCTGCGTAGGTGCGGCCGTAGTAACTGATGCCGACCTCGTAAATCACGCAATTGAGCCGGGAGACCTTGGCGGTGATCTCGGGTTCGAACCCGAAGCGGTCCTCTTCAATGGTGATCTTCTGCAGAACGTCGCGGCGGAAAACTTTATAGCAGGTTTCCATGTCCGTGAGATTGAGGTTCGTGCACATGTTCGAGAGCAGGGTCAGGAACTTGTTGCCGATCATGTGCCAGAAATAGACGACGCGGTGGGCCTCCGCCCCCATGAAGCGCGAGCCGAAAACGACGTCCGCCTTGTTGTCGAGGATGGGCTTGAGCAGGCGCGGATACTCGGTTGGATCGTATTCGAGATCGGCATCCTGGATGATGACCATGTCGCCAGTGGCGGCCGCGAAGCCGGTGCGGAGGGCGGCGCCCTTACCCTGATTGACCTCGTGATAGATGATTTTGTCCACGAGCGGGGCGATCTGGGTCCGCAGCACGTCGCGGGTGCCGTCGCGCGAACAGTCATCCACGATGATGATTTCCTTGTTGGCTATCGGGGCGGCGCGCACGCGATCCACGATCAGGCGGATGGTTTTCGATTCGTTATAGCACGGGATGACGATGGAAAGCTTCATGTGGCCTGCGGAAGGCTAGGGTGGAAGCGGGCGAACGGAAGCCGATTTTGTGGGACGCCAACGGCGGTCCTGACCATATATGGTAGGGCGGCGATTCCACTCGCCGCCGGGAACGTCCTTGTGCCCGGCGCGGAGCGGAGTCCGCGCCCTACCACGCCTGCGTTATGCTGAAACTGCCCACTACCTAGGCGCCGTGGACATTGACCGCGCGGACCGGATGGCGCAGCGTGGCCCCGCTTGTTCTCCGCCCTCCGCACTTCGCTCCAACGGCCCGGCGCTCGCGTCGCGATGGGAAATTTCAGCTGGCTCGTGGCCGAAAAAGGCGTGCGGCTGGTCCTCAGTGTCGGCGTGGGGTTCTGGGTCGCGCGTTACCTCGGTCCCGAGCGCTTCGGGATCCTCAATTACGGTCTCGCGCTCGTCGGCCTCGTTTCGTTGCTCGCCGAACTGGGACTGGAGAACGTGGTCCGTCGCGACCTGATCCGGACGCCCGGGCGGACGACGGAGTGGGTCGCGACCTCCGCGGGGCTGCGGCTGGCGGGCGGAGTCGCGGCGTATGGCGTGCTGGCCATCATTCTCTGGCGGGGAGGAATGCGTGACAGTGAGCGAATGCTGGTGGCGGTCCTGGGCCTCACCTTGTTCCAGCCGGCGTTCATGGTCGCGGACCTGTGGTTTCAGGCCCGCTTGCAAGCGCGCTTCACGGTGTGGGCGCAAGGCTTGGCGCTGGCGGTGGGAGCGGGAGTGCGGGTGGCGCTGATCGTGGGGGGGGCCTCGCTGACAACCTTTGCCTGGGCCGTGGTGGGGGAAGCCGCGATTGCGTGTGCACTCGTGATGTTCCTGGCGCGGCGCGCAGGGCTGCGCTGGCCGCTGCGTGCCTTCGATGGGGTGGTGGCGCGACAACTCCTGCGGGAAGCGTGGCCCTTGTTGCTCTCGGGCATCGCGGTCATGCTCTATCTGCGCATCGACGTCATCATGCTTCGTCGCATGGTGGGCGAAGCGGAAGTCGGGATTTATGCGGCGGCGACCCGGTTCACCGAGATCTGGTATTTTCTCCCGGTCGCCCTGGCTTCGAGCGCTCTCCCCTCGCTGTTGCGCGCCCGGGAAAAGGACGCGGCGACTTATCGGGCCCGGCTGCAAACCTGGTATGACCTGAATGCCGGCCTCGCCTACGTCCTCGCGGTGGGGAGCGCCTTGGCCGCGCCCTGGCTTATCCGGGTGGCCTACGGGCCGGCGTTTGCCGCGGCCGAACCCGTGCTCGTGGTCCACATCTGGTCCAGCCTGTTTGCCTTCCTCGGCGTGGCCCGGACCCAGTTTTTGATCAACGAGGGCTACACCCGTTTCTATTTTCTTTCCACGTTCGCGGGGTTGCTGGTCAACGTGGGCCTCAATTGCCTGCTGATTCCGCGGCATGGCGCGTGGGGCGCGGCCCTGGCCACGCTGGTGGCGAATGGAGTCGCGGCCTGGCTTTCATCGTTTTGTTTTGCACCGGTGCGTCCAACGGCATGGATGCAGACGCGCGCGCTTCTCATTCCCTTGCGGTGGTTTCATTATGTCCGTCGAGCCTGATCGTCCCCGGCCGCTCCGTCCCGCCCACAAGGCGTGGCGCTTCCTTTGCGCGCTGGCGCGGCCCGCGGTGGCGCGCAAGCTGGGCACGCTCGCGACCGAGGGCTACCTGATGCAAACCGGCTGGATGCGCAGTGTCGCCAGCGGGGCGATCGTCGATGCCCGCGGGCACCCGCTGCCTTGGGCGACGTTGCCGTTCATCGATTTTATTACGCCCCGGCTCCGCCTGGCCTGGAACGTTTTCGAATATGGCGCAGGCGCCTCGACGCTTTTTTTCGCCGCGCGGGTGCGCACGGTGCTGGCCGTGGAACACGACGAGAAATTTGCCGCCGGCCTTTTGCCGCAGTTGCCGGCCAACGCCCGCCTCAAGGTGCACCCCGTCGGATCCTCCGCCTATGTGGAAGCGGTGACGGACTGCGCCGCCGCGCCCGAACTCGTCATGATCGACGGACGTGACCGGGTGCGGTGCGTCCAGGCGGCATTGGCCCACCTTGCTCCCGGCGGGGTCCTGGTGCTCGACGATGCCGAGCGCGCCGAGTATGCGCCGGCCCTCGCGGCGCTGGCGGACGCGGGATTTCGCTCGGTCGAATTCTGGGGGCTGGCGCCCGGCGGAGTGAAACGGAAATGCACGCGGGTGTTTTATCGCGTGGTCAACGTCCTGGATCTCTGACCCGCGTCACCCATGAGCGAGATCCCCGTCGTGCTTTTCGCGTATGCTCGCCCCGCGCACCTGGCCCGCACCCTTGAATCGCTGCGCGAGAACCGGGTGCCGCTCCTGCTCGCCTATGCCGATGGGGCGAAAGGCAGCGCTGACGCCGCCGCGGTGGCGGAGACGCGCGCCCTGCTCCGCGGCATCGACTGGTGCGAGGTGCGGCTGACCGAGCGCACCGAAAATCTCGGGCTCGGCCGCAACGTGCTCGAAGGCGTGAGCGAAGTGGCCGCCCGGCATGAGGCGTTTCTGGTGTGCGAGGACGACCTCGTCTGTGTGCCCGGGGCTTACGCGTGGCTGTGCGCGGCCCTCGCGCATTACGCGGACGAGGCGCGGGTGATGAGTGTGACCGGCTGGACGCATCCGCGCGTGGTTCCGGGTGACGTGGGCGCCTCGCCGTATTTTGACGCGCGAGCCGAGTGTTGGCTCTGGGGAACGTGGGCCCGTAGCTGGCGGGGCATGCAAGAGCAAACCGCCCGCGAAAAAATGGCGTTGGCGGCGCAACGCGGGATCGCGCCGGAGGCCTATGGCGCCGATCTCCCTGCGATGGCGCGGGTGGAAACGCGCAAGAATATCTGGGCGGTGCGGTGGCTGTATCATCACCTCGTCCATGGCGGACTTTGCCTGCGCCCTCCCTGGAGCATGGTGGAGCACCTCGGCGTTGACGCCGCGGCCACGCATGCCGGAGCCGCGACCGAGTGGAGCAATCCACCGCTGCGCGCCGCCCCGTCAATACCTGCTGACTGGCCCACGGTGCGCGAACATCCCGACTGCCGCGGGCTTTGGCGCGCGGCGAATCTGCCGCAATCGTGGCTCGAGCGGAGTATCCGCCGGGCGGCGCGGTTGTTCGCGCACAGCCATTCCTGACATGACCGCACCCTGGAAATCCCTGGCGAAGACCGTGGTGCCGCCGAAGGTCCGGTCCGCCTTGCGCACCTGGTTCGGCTGGCGTTGGTTTCGCGGAAATCATGCCACCTGGGCGGACGCGCGCGCCCAGGCGGGTGGATATGACGATGCGGCGATCGTGGCGCGGGTGCTGACCGCAACGCAGGCGGTGCGCGCTGGACAAGCGGCTTACGAGCGGGATGGCGTGGCCTTTCCCCTCGCGGCACCGGAACCGGGATTGCTCGAGGCGTGTCGCCAGGCGGCCGCGGTGCAGGGACGGCCGTTGCGGGTGCTGGATTTCGGTGGAGCCCTCGGGTCCACCTATTGGCGGCATCGAAATGCTTTGGCCGCGATGGTGGACCCGCAATGGGACATCGTCGAGCAACCGGGATTTGTGACCGCCGGGCGAACGCACTTGGACGGAACCCCGCTGTGTTTTTTCCCCAGCGTGGGCGAGGCCGATGCGGTCCGACGGCACGATCTGCTGCTGGCTTCGGGCGTCCTGCAATATCTTGAAGCTCCCGGAGCAGTGCTCGAGCAGTGGATGCAGCAAGGCTTTCGCTGGCTGTTGCTCAACAATCTGCCGCTGCACCCGGCGGCGCCCGATCGCATTGCCGTCCAGCACGTGCCGCCGGAAATCTATCCGGGCAGCTATCCCGTCTGGTTTTTCAATCGCGAACGGTTTCTTTCCCGCT